>SKZA01000297.1 GCA_007127595.1 Kiritimatiellia bacterium | reverse complement strand
GTAGGTTTGATCCTTCAAAGACAGGACCGTTTAACGGAGGCTGCTGAGTATTTCGGCAAGGCGCATGTGTTGAATCCATACGACCTGACCCCACTCATTAACAGCGCCATTCTGTATGGGCGTCTGGGTGATTTACGCACCGCGGAAGAAAAGTTAAGAGAAGCGGTTTCGATCCGGCCCTCGTTTGCGCCCGCGCACTGGAATTTGGCGATGGCGCTCCAGTTTCAGGGCCGCATGACGGACGCGTTGGAGGTCATCAACGAAACGCTGCGCCTCGATCCCTATCATGTGGAGGCGCGCAAGGCGCGCATTGCGTTGCTGGTCAAGGCGCAGCGGTATGATGAGGCGTTGGCGGATGTCCAACACCTGCGGGTCCTCTCACCCGACGATTCGGAAGCGCGCGCGGCGGAATCCTACATAACCGACAGAATACGAATGCGCGACTTGCAAAACAGGCCGTGATCGGTTTTAGTTGTTGCCCGATAAAATCTCATACAACATCCGACTTTAATGTATGCGCCGACAGCGCGCCAATTTGCACACAGAGACATGAGACTAGTTGACGGAGGCGGAGCATCATGAACAAGCGTACATTAACTTTTCTGACCAGCTTGATCGAAAGCATCAGTCCGCCGGGCTATGAAGACGAGGCCGCGCGCGTCTGGCAGGAGGAAGCGCGCACGTTTGCCGACGATATCCGACGCGATTCGCACGGGAACAGTGACGCGGTGATCAATGCCGGCGGCTCGCCTCGCATCATGCTCTCGGGGCACTATGACGAAATCGGTTTCGTCATCAGCCATATCGCTGAAGACGGTTTCCTGTGGATCCAGCCTGTAGGCGGTTGGGATCCGCAGATTCCCCAAGGGCAACATGTCACCATCCGCGGCAAAAAGGGCCACGTGCATGGCGTGATTGGGAAGTGCCCGATCCATCTGCTCAAGGAAGAACAACGGAACAAGGTCACGAAACTGGATGAACAGTGGGTGGACATCGGCGCGGGCAGCCGGAAGGCGGCCGAGAAGCTGGTATCCATCGGCGATCCGCTGGTCATCGCGCAAGGCTTGAACCGGCTACAGAACAATCTCGTTGCCGGGCGCGGCTTCGATAATCGCGCGGGCGCATTCGCGGTCCTCGAGGCCGCGCGCATCCTGTCCAAGCTCAATCCGAAAGCCGAAATACATGCGGTCGCCACGGCGCAGGAGGAAATCGGCTTGCGCGGCGCGCGTACGGCCACGTACGGCATCGATCCGCAGGTGGGCATCGCCGTCGATGTGACCTTTGCCACCGACTATCCGAGCATGGGCGACGCGATTAAGAAATACGGGAAAATCAAGGTGGGCAAGGGCGTTGTCATCACGCGCGGCCCAAACATCAACCCGAAGCTCTTCGAACTCATGGTCGATACGGCTGAGAAGAAGAAGATCTCCCATCAGATCAATGTGGAGGCGCGCGCGACGGGCACCGACGCCAACGCCATTCAGATCAGTCGTGCGGGTGTTGCGACGGGGCTGTTGAACATCCCGAACCGCTACATGCATACGCCTTGTGAGGTGGTCAGCCTCGATGACCTCATGGCCACCGCGGAACTGATGGCGCACACTTGTGCGCGGATCACGGACAAGACCGATTTCATCCCGTTCTAACGGAGCGGGCGTGAAGGCGTTACAAAATATCCGGATCGTGTTGGTCCGCCCCATCTATGGCGGAAACGTTGGTTCCGTATGTCGCGCCATGATGAACATGGGCCTCTCCGACCTGGCGATCGCCGAGCCGCGCGAGGAATTCAATGACCATGACGCGATTAAGTGGGCCTATAACGCGCGCGGCATATGGGATCAACGCCGGGAATTCGCCACATTGAAGGAGGCGGTGGCCGACTGCCAGTTGGTGGCGGGATCGTCCGCGCGCGAAGGATTGTATCGCCGCCACGCGCGCACGCCGCGCGAATGGGCGCCCACCCTGATGGACGCTGCGCGGGAAGGCCGTATCGCGCTGGTCTTCGGTCCGGAAGACAACGGGTTGAGCAATGAGGACCTCGCCTATTGCACGCAAGTGATTCGTATCCCTTCGTCGGACGCCTATCCGTCGCTTAATCTTTCGCATGCGGTCATGGTCTGCGCCTATGAGTTGTACGTCTCGGCGGGCGAATTTTCGGAGCGAGGGGAGGGTACCCCCGAGGCGTCGATGGAAATGCGTGAGCGTATGTACGATATGTGGCGTGAGGCCCTGCTCAAGATTGGTTTCATGGAAGAACCGAAAGCCGATCACATGATGATGGCCGTGCGACGTATCCTCTCGCGAGGGAAACTGACCGAGATCGATGTCAATATCCTCATGGGCATCGCGCGTCAGGCCCGCTGGTTCGCCGAACACGGACGGTGCGCCATGCCGCCCCCCGAACCTTGAGTGTGAACAGGAGGGCGCGGAGACTTGGGCGACGGGGATGAACTTCCGCAGTCAAGCCGAGCCCGTTTGTCTTACTTAGAAGTTGGACGTTGAGCGTTGGACGTTAAGCGTTCAACGTTCTCTTTCCCGAACCCTGAACACCGAACCCCCTTTTCCCTGTTCCCGTGTGCGTGGCCTGTGCTATTTTCCGCTTGGCATGGTCGGGAGGCGCTTCTAACCTTGTCCCGTTCATGCCGCAATGCGGCCAATTGATACGTAAGGGGTACCCATGAATGCAGCGGCAGATAACGATCAGGATCAAAGTCGTTTATCCAAGGCGGCCGACGAGCACGCGGCACGCAGGTTTGAGATCATGGGGCCGCGCCCGAGACTCTTGGTCGTCCTGGCCCTGTTGCTTGTTTCCGGCGGCATGTACTTCATGCTCGGAAGTGAAAAGTACGCGTGGCCGGCCCTCTACTATATCGGCATTAACGGCCTGATCATCCTGCTCGGATTTCCCCCGATCCTGTATCGCGCCTTGCGCCAGACCTTCGGCGAAGGACGGCTGACGACGGACCTGTTGATGGCCGTCGTGATCGTAAGCGCCGCGGCGACGACCCTGTTGCTGGAAGCGGCCTTGATCGTGTTGATTGCCACGGTCAGCGAATTTCTGGAACGTGCCGCACACAGCAAGATCGGTAGGGAAACCGAATCATTTGCCATCCCCGGAACGAAAACCGTACACCTGCGCCGGGAAGGAGATACCATCGATGTTCCGCTCGACGAAGTAAAGGTGGGGCAGGTCCTCGTCGTGAACGACGGAGAAACGATGCCGGTGGACGGCGTCATCACCTTCGGCAACGCACAGGTATCCGAGGCGGCGATTACGGGAGAGTCGTCGTTCAGCCCGAAAGCGGAAGGGGACAAGGTCTTTGCGGGCAGTGTAATCCAGCACGGGTTCATTGAAGTCAGAATGGAAAAGCGCGGCGACAAGACGTTGCTGGCTCAAGTGGAACAGTCCGTGCGAAAGGCCACGCGGATCCGCACGGATACGGAAATCCTTGTGGACCGGATTACGGCCGTGTTGATCCCGCTCATCCTGGCGGCGGGCTTGGCCATATTCATCTTCTACTATCTTACGTCGGCGGATAAGACGGCGGACGATCTCCGTAATGCGTTACGCATTGCCATGACGGTGGTGGTCGTAGCGTCGCCCGCGGCCTTGGTATTGGCGGCGCCGACCGCCGTGTGGGTCGGGCTGCGTCGGGCCGCCCATCGCGGTGTATTGTTTCGTAACGGAAAGATTCTGGAGCAATTGGCGCGCATTCGTACGCTATTGATCGACAAGACCGGCACACTCACCGTAGCGCGCCCGACGGTCGCCGAAGTGTGCGGGTTCGGCGGCGTGACCGAACAGGAAGTGCTCGAGGCGGCGTTGTTTGTGGAACGCCATTCGGATCACCCGCTGGCCGAGACCATTGCAGCCTACGGCGAAGGGAAGGTCGGCCCGACCGAAAAGCCGGAGAAGTTCTTTGAATTCGAAGGCGGAGGCGCGTGCGGTATCACGGGCGATCGACATATCAAGGTCGGCGCGATGTGGCTGATGGAAGACGGCCGCGAGTTCTCCGAGGAAACGCTCAAATGGATCGAAGACTCGAAGAACAAAGGGCGCACATGCGTGCTGGTCTGTGACAAGACGCGGGTGCTGGGGGGGATCTCCTTTGAAGACGCTATCCGGCCGGAGGCCAAGGGCGTCATGGAGCGCCTGCGCAAGCTCGGCATCAAGAAGATGGTCATGCTCACGGGCGACAACGCCAAGGCGGCGCATCAGATCGCCGTGGATATGGGCATGAACGAATACGTGGCCGAGTGCATGCCGGATACCAAGCTGCATCGCGTCAAGAAGGAGCAGAACATGACCAGCGGCGGGGTGGCGATGGTCGGTGACGGCATCAACGATGCGCCCGCATTGGCCAAGGCGGATGTCGGTATTTCCATGGGCGCGATGGGAACGGATTTGGCGGTGGCGGCTTCACAGGTCACCCTTTTGCGGGACGATCTGGAAGGCCTGTACGACGCCTTTGCCGTCAGCCGCCGGCTCGTGACCAGTATCAGCGTAAACATTGTCATCGCCATCGTTCTGGGTTTGGCCCTTGTGGTGCTTGCGGCGATGGGGCAGATCAATCTGTTGCAGGGCGCCATCCTGCAACAGCTTATTGCCCTGATCATTACGATCAATGCCGGCCTGTTTGCGCGGTAGGGC
>SKZA01000182.1 GCA_007127595.1 Kiritimatiellia bacterium | reverse complement strand
GGTGCGGGCGAAGTTGCGGGAATTGCGCCTGACCGGGCTGGCCTCGCTGTTCGCGTCCATTCTTCTGGCGTTGTTTTTTGCGTTGTCTCTCTCGAGGGGCCTGACGCGCCGCATTGAAACGCTGTCGAAATATTGCCGCGAGTTGGCCCTGGGGCGGTTGCAGACCCGTATTGAGGGGCGGACCTACGATGAGTTCGACGATGTGGGCGAGGCCTTTAACAATATGAGCGAGGCGCTGGACAAGACCCGGACGGAACTGGAGCGCGCCATTCGTGAGCTGGAGGATTCCCAACAAGGCCTGGAAGACCGGGTGACCGAGCGCACGCAACAGCTTCGCGAGACCATGGATAAGATGAACGTGTTGCGCGGATTGCTGCCGATCTGCTGTTCCTGCAAGAAGATTCGCGACGATAAGGGGTACTGGAAGCAGGTGGAACACTTTGTCTCGGAGCATTCCGAAGCCCGTTTCTCGCACGGCATCTGCCCGGACTGCATGACCAAGCTGTACGGGACGATTCTGGAAGACAAACCGGACGATGAGTGAAGAGCGAACCACGGATTGTAGTACGGATGACCCATCAGTAAATATCCCGCTTTCCGGCCATGATGCGGCGCTCTCTCATGGGTGCACCCTGTTGACTCAGGATTTGGATGTCTGCTGCCGGTTTGTCCCCGCGAACCTTTTGCGCATACGCGTGCCATCGACGACCTGCACCCCGTGCATCGCATGACGCCCAATTGCATCCCCTTGGCGTTGACGCAGGAGTCCTGTCGGGGCTTGAAGAATCTAGATATCGATACCGATTGGGGTGAGTCTTGGATGGTCTCACTATCTTGTGTGAAATGTGAGATACTGGTTCACGGAGGCTTCTCCCATCTCCTTGGTCTCTGCGGCCTCCTGCCTGCCGCGGTGTAATTCTCCGCAGGAGAATGAAGCCGGGTTCAAACTTCTTCCTCTTTGTGAGCTTCTGTTCAATCACCCGTCAGTCGACGGCGCGCGGTCAGCATCCGTTCGCGTGCGGCGTCGGCGGTCTCCGCCAGCGCGGTGAGGTGCCCCATCTTGCGGCCGGGGCGGGCTTCCTTTTTGCCGTAGAGATGCAGGGTGACGTCCGGCAGGTTGTCCAACGTGGACCAGTCGGGTTCGCCGTTCACCCATAGATCGCCCAGCAGATTGGCCATCGCGGCGGCGGGCGCTTTGGCCGTCCACTGTCGCGCTCCATGCCCTGCGGCGAGCAGGGCCTGCTGCGCGAATTGACTGACGGAGCACGCCTCGATGGTGAGATGGCCCGAATTGTGCGGCCGCGGCGCGATCTCATTGACCATGACCGCTCCCTCGCGGGCGACGAACAATTCGACACAGATTAACCCGATCAGGTCTAAGGCTTCAGCTACCGCCAATCCGATTTCCCGCGCGCGGCGCGCACCTTCGGCATCCTCATCTGCGGTCCACGTGGTGATGTCCAGAATATGATGGCGATGCTCATTGTGAAACGGTCCATACAAGACGTTCTGACCCGCTGCATCGCGCGCAATCAGCACGGAACATTCGCTCGCTAAAACGATACGCTGCTCGACGATGACCTCGGCTGGATGTCCGAGCGCGTCCCAGGCGGCGGGCAAGGCGCCGGCGTTGGGGACAGACACTTGTCCTTTGCCGTCATAGCCAAGTTCGGTGGTTTTGAGGATGAAGCCGGTTCGCGGCTCGGCGGGCTCGTCGCGCCGTAGCGCTTGCGCGAAGGCGGAAGCCTCGCCCTCCAAAAGACTGTGTGCTTCGTCCAGTGAGCGCGCCGCCGCAAACGGGGTGACCGGAATTCCGCGCTCCTTCAAGAATCCCTTCTCGCGCAAACGGTTGCGGGTGACGGCCAGAATGTCCGGATGCGGGCGCACGGGAAGGTGTTCGGCGACCATGCGCAGGGTTTCCGGCGGGATGTTTTCGAATTCGTACGTGACAGCGTCAACAGCCTCGGCAAATTTATGCACCGCCTGTTCGTCTTCATAGGGTGCGCACGTATGGTGTGCGGCCATGCGCGCGGCGGGCGGGTCCTGTTCGGGCGCAAAGACGTGCACGCGATAGCCCAAGGCCTGGGCGGCTTCAACGAACATGAGCCCGAGCTGGCCTCCGCCGAACACGCCCAACACGGATCCGAAGGGGAGGGGCGCGTTGTTCATCCCGGCAAGGACTCTCCCATGACCTGTTCCGTCTGATTCTCGCGAAAGGCCTGCAGTTTTCGGGCGAGACGTTTGTCGCTTCCGGCCAGAATTGCAATGGCGAGGAGGCCGGCGTTGCGCGCACCCGCTTCGCCGATGGCGAGCGTGCCGACGGGCACGCCGGCGGGCATTTGCGCGATGGAGAGCAGGGAGTCGAGTCCGTTCAAGGCCCTGCTCTTCACGGGAACGCCAAGGACAGGCACGATGGTTTGCGCTGCGAGCATGCCGGGCAGATGCGCGGCCCCGCCGGCGCCCGCAATGATAACGCGCAACCCGCGGCCTTCAGCTCTTCGCGCATAGTCGTTCAGGCGTTTGGGGGTGCGATGCGCGGAGACGATCTTGGTTTCATGCGGTACGTCGAACGCGTTCAACGCATCCGAAGCGAGCTTCATCGTGGGCCAGTCGGATTTACTGCCCATGACGATGCCGACCAGCGGCTTTCGTTTTCCTCTCATGGTCTTGCTCCATGTCCTGAGTTTTCAGTGTTCAGTGCGGTCACTATGATCGGAACACCGAAGACTTGTCTTAAATGTGAACCCTTGATGCTGGGGCGCGGCTGTGTCCGACGAAGGAGGACCAGCCGCAGGGATCCCGACCAACTTCCTGCGGGTGGTCCCGAAGCGGGACACACCCGCGCTCCAATGTGCGAGGACTTTCATACCCGAAGAATTAAACTGCGGTCAGAGTCCGCACTGAACACTGAACACTGAACACTGAACACTGCACACGCTCCTCACTTCCTCCCCTTGAACGGCTTCGACACGGCTTGTCCTTCCGGGCCGAGATCCTTGCGCGAATGGCCGGCGGCTTCGAGCACGGCGTCGGCGGTGCGAAAATGGCACTTTGAGGTTTCAAGTAGGGTCTGCGGCCCCTTGGCCTTTACGAGTTCGACGGCGACTTCCCGTACCCTTTCGGACGCGCCCTTCGGGATTTCCACCCCGTGTTGTTCGCCGATCTTGCGCAGTGCGGCAATGAACGCCGCCCGTGCCAGGATGGAAGCGGCGGCCACGGCGGGGTCGGATTCGGCCTTGGGGCGCTGCACGAGTTCGATGGAGCGCCCATTTTTCATTAGCGCCTGCTCGATCTGCCGTTTCGGGCCGAACTGATCGGATACGGCGCGTGGACAGTCGGGCACCTTCTCCAGCAGATTTTCGATCGCCCGGGCGTGTCCCCATGCGAGCATGTTGTTGACATTGCGCATCTTGGCGTACAGCCGATTGTAGGCGGCCGGCCCGATGGCGACAATGGCGTACCGGTCGCCGAGCATTTTGCGTATGTCCCGCGCCATGGCCTCGGCCTTTTTGTCGCTAGTGACAGTCTTGCTGTCACGGACCCCTTTTTCTGCAAAAGCCCTTGCCAATGAATTATTTACATAAGCTGCTGCAATGACGATGGGGCCGAAGAAATCGCCCTTTCCGCTTTCATCGATGCCCATATGCGGTTGGGACGCCTCGGGATCGTGCACGTCATCGTAGCCCAGGAGGGCCTCCTGAAGCACGAGCGGCTCGAGTGTGAACGTGACCCAATCATGAGCGCCTTTGCCTTGGGCGACGCATTTCCCGCTTGTATACAGGGCAATTCGACAGTTTTCGCCGTCGGCGGCGATGTGAGTATAAGGGATCTCAGTGGGGCGATAATTCCCCGTGCGAAGGAGGTCGATCAGGCGTTTTTGCTGCGGTTCACTGAGTTTAAACGTATACGACGTTTTCTGCATGCCCCGGACGGTAGCAGAGGGGTCGGGGGATGGCAATATGGCAGCGGCTACAGGCGGGACTTTTTTTTAGGGCAAACCAGCAAATCATCATTGACGTGCGGGGGCAATCTCGGTATCACTTACATTACGCAAAAGTACGTACATTCCATATCGGGTGGCCTGCGTTTCTGTTGATCAGCCGAATTAAGACGCGAGAGACAGGGCGTAACAGCGCCACCTCCGGGAGAAATGACGATGAAAAAACGAATTGGAACAGTTCTTGTGGCGGCGGCGATTGGCGCAGCCTCCCTGCTACCGCAGGCGCCCGCCCTTGCCGTGCAGAACAATGATGAAGTGCGACAGGGAGAATTCGCGTTGTTGTTGGTGAACGTGTTGGGGCTGTATCGATTTCTTCCCGCCGCGCCGAGTGAGCAGGAAGCCATCTCTATCTTGGTCGCCAATCGTATTGCCCCGGCAAACGGTTGGGAACCGGACAAGGCCGTGGTGCTTGCCGACCTGGCCGAAGTGATTGTAAAGGCTATTGATCGCGCCGATGAAGTGGAGAATCCGGATGACCCCAATTCGTGGATTGCGTATCTGGCATCCATCGGAGTGCCGATCGACACAATCGGTCTGGCGCTGAACAATGTTGATCCGCTTGCGGAACCCATTGCGCCGAACGTTTTTCTGTCCGTGATCACAACCGATCCCCTGAAGAAGCGCGCCATCTTCGGTCTACCGGATGAGACGGAAATGGGCACGGATGTG
>SKZA01000017.1 GCA_007127595.1 Kiritimatiellia bacterium | reverse complement strand
GCCCACATGGCGAATGCCCAATGCGAAGATGATCCGCCAGAGGTCGCGTTCCTTGCTGGCTTCAATTCCGTTGAGCAGATTCTGCGCAGACTTTTCGCCCATACGCTCCAGAGAGAGCAGGTCGTCTTTCGTCAGTGTATACAGATCGGCAGGGGACGTAATCTTACCTTTATCCACCAGTTGTTCGACCAGCACGTCGCCCAGCCCGTCGATATCCATCGCACCGCGCGATGCATAGTGGCGAAGCCACTGTTTCAGTTGCGCCGGGCATTGAAGATTCTCGCAACGCAGCGCCACCTCGCCCTCACGGCGAGTGGCGGGTCCGTCGCAGACCGGACATTTGTCCGGCATCTTGAACGGTTTCTCTTTGCCCGTGCGCGCGTCCTTCTTCACGCCGATCACAGCGGGAATGACTTCTCCGGCCTTTTCAACAAAGACCCGATCACCGATGCGTATGTCTTTGCGCTTGATTTCGTCTTCGTTATGTAACGTGGCCCGGCTGATGGTGGAGCCCGCCACGGTCACGGGTTCCAGTTCGGCCACGGGCGTAAGGATCCCGGTGCGCCCTACCTGGACGGTGATATCGCGCAAGATTGTTTCGGCGCGTTCCGGCTCGTATTTGTAGGCCACGGCCCAGCGCGGGCTTTTGGCGGTGTAGCCGAGTTCGTCATAAAGCGCGCGCTCATTGACCTTGATGACCCCGCCATCCATTTCAAACGCAAAGTCATGCCGCATCGTCTCCAGCTCATCAAGGGCGTCCAGGACCTTCTCGATCGTATCGCAGGTCCACCAATTCGCATTCACGGGCAAGCCGAAGTCTTTCAGCGACTTCAACAATTCCGTGTGCGTTTCGATTCGCAATCCCTTTACTTCGCCGACCGCATAGAACAGCGCGTCCAGCGGGCGCTGCGCCACAATGGAGGGGTCCAGCTGTTTCAAAGATCCGGCGGCGGCGTTACGCGGATTCGCAAAGACCGGTTGGCCTTCTTCCTCCCGTTGTTGGTTCAGCGCCAGAAAGCCGTCTTTGGGCATGAATACCTCGCCGCGCACCTCCAACACGTCCGGCGAGGATTTCGACTTCAGCGACTCCGGTATGGTCTTGATCGTCTTCAGATTCTTCGTGATGTCGTCGCCTTGGCGTCCGTCGCCGCGTGTCGCGCCAAGCACCAGCTTGCCTTTTTCATAGCGCAGGGTGATGGCCACACCGTCTACCTTTGGTTCCAGCACATACCCGAACGCGTTCTCCGGTATGAGTTTACGTATCCGCGTGTCAAAGGCCTTGAGTTCTTCTTTATTGTACGTATTGGAGAGGCTCATCATCGGCACGGCGTGGCTGACCGTGCGAAAGCCTTCCTGAGGCTTCTCGCCGATGACTTTGGTGGGAGAGTCCTTCGTGACCAATTCGGGATGTTCGGCTTCCAGTTCCGCCAGTTCCTTGACCAGGGCGTCGTACTCGCGGTCAGGAATTTCCGGCGCGGCTTGCTGATAATACAATTCGTTATGCCGCGCAATTTCCTTGCGTAGTTGTTCAACCCGCTGCCTTGCGGTCTCTGGGGTCCTTGAGGTCATGCGGGAGAGCTTACCGATTCGGTGTATAACAGACAAGCGGGGACCAAGGCCGTTCTCTGATGATTCAGAACGACGCCGAGTGAGGATGCACGGTCTTCGCATCCGCCTCTGCAAGGCCTACGGCGGGACGAGAGCGAAGCCTCTACATGTAGCTTGGGGATATCAATCGTAGGGGCCGCCCCGCATGTGCGCATTGGCGTCAACCTAAGCGTTCGGTGGGGCAAACCCGCCTGACTTAACGTCGATATGGTCGAATGACCCATCCCTTGGCCCCGGCGGCCCCGCGTTTCGCGCATACGCGTCAACTTAAGTAGGCCGCGTCCCCACGGCCTTGTGCCGTGGGGGGCGACAAATTCAATCAGAAAGGAATTCAGCATCAGCCTACACGAGCCTATATAGAGCGAATCTGGGACGTTCACGTCTTCGTTCGCTCCTGTTCAGGCTCCAGCCAGAACGAAAGAACCGACGATTCTCATCCTTTCCGCTCCCACGGCCCAAGGCCGTGGGGGGCGTTATGTCGATCAGGCCATTAGGTTGACACGCATGCGATGGTGCGGGGCACCCCTCCCAGGAGGGGATAAGAATAAGAATCAGGGGCAAGAAAAGGAACACCTCCCTCCTTGGCGTGTCTCGTCTTGGCCGAACCGGCGAAGACGCAGACCCGATGTGGAGCACCGTGTTGTCAGTATTTGCTGGATTCCGCGACCTTATGGCCCAGAATAGAGATTTGGGTTAACTGATCAAGGAGAGGATACCAAATGGATTTGAAGGGTAAATCGGCACTGGTCACCGGGGGCGGCGTCCGAATCGGGCGCGCAATCTGCCATATGCTCGCAGATGCCGGCGCGAATGTCTGTATTCACTATAATCGTTCTTACGACGAGGCCGTCGCGTTACGGGATGAACTGGAGGAGCGGGGCGTCGAAGCGCATTTGGCGGAGGCCAATCTCATGAGTGAAACCGCCTGCAACGAGTTGATGGAGAAGGCGGTCGCTATGATGGGGCCGCTGGATATTCTCATTAATAATGCGTCGGTCTTCAATAAACAGAAGATTGACGACGCGGACATGGATGTCTGGATGGGGGAAATGTGGCCGAACTTCTTTGCGCCCGCTCAATTGATTCGTGCGTTTGCAAAGCACAGCGAGAAAGGCGGCATTGTAAACCTGCTCGACCGCCGGATCGAATCGCTCGACGCCTCCTGTGTCCCTTACCTGATCAGCAAGAAGGCCTTGGCCGAATTGACCCGTGTGGCGGCGATCCATTACGCGCCTCGGATTACCGTCAATGGCGTGGCGCCGGGCGCTGTCCTCCCGCCACCCGGGAAAGATGAGCAATACATTAAGGACCATGCCGGGCCGGTCCCTCTGGAGGTGCAGGTGACCCCGGAAGACATTGCCCGTGCGGTTCGTTTTGTGCTGGAAAACGATACCCTTACCGGACAGATTATCTTCGTGGACGGCGGACAACATTTGGGGAATGGTTGATGGGGGTTCTTTGCTATTACGTGTGGGTGGATTCATCTTCGTAGGGGCCGCGCTTGCGCGGACCGCGCGCATGGATGGTCTCCGGTCTTCGCAAGCGAAGCCCCTACGGCAAGAGCGTTACTGTGGCGGCCACACAAAGAAGCGAAATGATGAAAGCGATGAGCGATCGAATATACATCCGGGACTTGGCCTTGCGCTGCATCATCGGGATTTATCCCGATGAACGGCGTGAACGGCAGGACGTGATTATCAATGTCGTTCTGCAGGGGGATCTTTCGAAGGCGCCGACGACCGATGCCATTGAAGACACCATCAATTACAAATCTATCAAGAAGAGCATCGTGCGCATGGTCGAGGCCAGTGATTTCAATCTCATCGAAACGATGGCCGCCCGCATCCTCGACATTTGCATGGACGATCCGAAAGTACAGCGGGCGACGGTGACCGTTGATAAGCCCGGCGCGCTGCGCTTCGCGCGCAGTGTGGCCGTTGAAATGTCACGCGACCGGTCTTCCTGAAAGTCGATGGGATGATTGCCAAGCGAGCTCGATTCCTGATCTTGCGCGGCGGCGCGATCGGTGACTTCATCGTCACATTGCCCGCCTTGTCCGCCCTGCGCGCGCGATGGCCGGATGCCTATATTGAACTGATTGGGTATCCGCATATCGCCGCGCTCGCGCGCGACAGCGGGTTGGTGGACCGGATTGATTCGTTGGATCGAGCGGGTATGGCGACCTTCTTCTCTCTCCTGCCGCAGTTCAGTGAGGAGCAGATTCAGCGGATTCGTTCCTTTGATGTGATTCTCTCGTATCTGCACGACCCGAACGGCACGGTGCAGAACAACCTGTATCTCGCGGGCGCGAAGCAGGTGATTTACGGATCGCCGCTCGTGGGAGAGGGCATACACGCGGTGGATCATTTGCTGAAACCGCTCGAAGCACTCGCCATCTATGAAGCAGGTGCGGCGCCCGTCCTGCGCATGCGCGACGAGCAAAACGAGTGGGCGCGCACCTACTTGCAAAATGCCGGGATTGGAGAGCGGGCCTGGATTTTGCATCCCGGTAGCGGAAGTCCGCGCAAGAATTGGCCGGTCGATCGCTATCGCGCCCTGGCCGACCGCCTTCGCCGGGAGCAGCGCGGCACGCCGGTTTTCCTGCTGGGCGAGGCGGATCATGCGCTGGTAGCCGAATTGAAGGGACGGACGGTGTTTTCGGATTTGACGCTTCCCCAAGTGGCGTCACTGATCGGAGCGTGTTACGCGTATGTCGGAAACGACTCGGGCATTACGCATCTCGCGGCGGCGGTGGGGGCGCCGGTCACGGCGTTATTCGGCCCCGGCTCAGTGGCACAATGGGCGCCGCGCGGTGCGCGCGTAACCACGCTGGCCGCGGAGGGCGGCGACCTTGATCGCATTACGGTGGACGACGTGTGGCGGAGTTTGCCGGAGTAGGGGACAACGATTTCAAGATTGTGTTCCGCCTGTGTTCGCCTAAGCTGTGAGGCCATGAAAGCCTTGATCATAGGTGTCAAAGGGATGCTGGGACACGACGTACTGGAGGCCGCGCAGGGGGCGGGTCTGGAAACGCTCGGCTTCGACCTGCCGGAATTGGACATTACGAAAT
>SKZA01000360.1 GCA_007127595.1 Kiritimatiellia bacterium | reverse complement strand
CGGGCTGACCGGCACCAAGGAAGGTTGCGCGGCGGGGGAATGCGGGGCCTGCACGGTAATCTTGAACGGTAAGACCGTAAACTCATGCCTGGTACTGGCCGTCGAGGCGCAGGGCGCGGAAATCGTGACGATTGAAGGGGAGGCCAAGGGCAACGAGTTGTCGGAGCTCCAGCAGTCCTTCGAGCGCAATCACGCCACGCAATGCGGGTTCTGTACGCCGGGCATGATGATGTCCATCCGCGATTTGCTGGCCCGCAATCCGAAGCCGTCCGTCGAGGAAATCAAGCAGGGCATTGAAGGCAATTTCTGCCGGTGCACGGGGTATGTGCAGGTCATCGAAGCGGTGTTGGACGCCACCGGACAACTCGATAAGAAAGGGGAGCTGAAACATGTTTGAAAATACAGATCCCAAGACGCTGAAATTTGTCGGGCAAGGCACTCCCCGCGTTGAAAGTCGCCAGAAACTGACCGGCGAAGCCACGTATGTCGCCGACATCATGTTGCCCGGTATGTTGCACGCCCAAGTGAAGAAGAGTCCGCACGCCCGCGCGCGGATTGTGAAGATCGACACCTCGAAAGCCGAAGCGTTGCCCGGCGTACGCGCGGTAGTGACCGGCGCGGAACTCGATTACCGGGTGGGTCTTTACATGGTCGACAAATGCGTGCTGGCCAAAGGCGAAGTTCGGCATTACGGCGAGGCCGTGGCCGCGGTAGCGGCGGACACGCTGCTGCTCGCAAAGAAAGCGGTAGAGCTGATCGAGGTGGAATATGAAGTGTTGCAGCCGGTTTTGCATCCGCTCGACGCGATCAAGGAAGACGCGCCGCTTGTGCATCCCGATCTGGGCTCCTACGACTATTTTAAGCCCGCGTTCACGCCGCAGCCCGGCACCAACATTGTAAATCATAACAAGATCCGCAAAGGCGACGTCGAGAAGGCCTTTGAAGAATCGGAATACATTATTGAACGGTTCTACACGAACCCGTCCGTACAGCACGTGCCGATCGAGACACACGTCGCCATCGCGCAATGGGGGTCGGGCGATCAGGTCAGCATCTGGTCGTCCGCCCAGTCGCCGCACACGGTCAAGAATCTGTTTGCCGTGGCGTTCAGGATTCCGCATCGCAATGTGCGCGTGATGGTCCCGTACATCGGCGGCGGGTTCGGCGGCAAGGCGGGCATCGGACTGGAGCCGCTGGTGGCCGTGCTGTCACGCAAGGCGGGCGGACGTCCGGTCAAGATGCAGGCCACCCGCGAAGAGGAATTCAGCCTGTTGCCTTGTCGTAGCGGATTGCAGCACCGGATCAAGACCGGCGTATCCGCCGATGGAAAAATCCTGGCGCAACAAATGACGCAGTATTGGGACGCGGGCGCGTACGCCGATTATGCGGTGAACGTTCAGCGCGCGGCCTCGTATTCGGGGTCCGGCCCATACGAAATACCGAATTGCTGGGTCGATTCGTATGCGATCTATACGAACAAACCGTTCAGCACTGCGTATCGCGGTTTCGGCCATGTGGAATTCCATTGGGGAATCGAGCGTCACATGGAACTGGTTGCCGCGGCGATCGGCATGGACCCGCTCGAGTTCCGTATGAAGAACCTGCTTCGTCCGGGCTCGCGCACGATCACCGGCGAGGAAATCACGGAACATACCGGCAACGTGATCAGGTGTGTCGAATCCGTCGCGGAATCGATTCAGTACGGCACCCTCACGCCAGAGGAAAAGGAACGCGAGAAGAAGACCGGACGCAAGATCGGAAAGGGCGTGGCGTCGCTCCAGAAAGCGCCCGCGATGCCGCCATTCACAGCCGCCTCCGTGATCCTGAAGATGAATCAGGATGGGACGGTCACGATGAACGTGTCGCTCACCGACATGGGGCAGGGGACGTACACCTCACTCGCCCAGATTGCCGCCGAGCAATTGAAGTTCCCGTTGGAGAAGGTGCATGTCGCGTTTGAGTGCGACACGGACCGCGATCCGTACGATTGGCAGACCGTGGCGTCAAAGGGACTGATGCTGACCGGTAACGCGACCATCCTCGCTTGCGAAGATTTGATGAAAAACGCGTATGAAGTCGCTTCGCAAATTCTGCGGGCGACACCGCACGACATGGACCACGACGACGAACGTATCTTCATCAGGCATCATCCGAGCCGAAGCATTGCGTTCACGGACATCGCCGTAGGGTACGCCTATCCCGACGGGAACGGGATCGGCGGTCCGCTCATCGGCGTCGGTAAATACATCGCGCAGGGATTGGGCCACATCGATAAGGAAACCGGACAGGGCCTGCCCGCCCTCGACTGGACGTACGGGGCGCATGGGCTGGTGGTTGAAGCGGACCCGGAAACGGGCGAGTACACCATCCTCAAGATCGCGTCCGCGTTTGACGTCGGTAAAGCGATCAACACCGGACTTGTACGCGGCCAGGCTATCGGCGGTATGGTGCAGGGGTTGGGCACGGCCTTTTGCGAAGGATATATCTTCGATGAACAGGGCCGTCTGCTGAATCCGTCGTTTACCGACAACAAGATTCCGACCGCGATGGACCTGCCGCTGGAAGTGGAGTCGATGGTCGTCGAGACGGCGCAGATCGACGGGCCCTATGGCGCGCGCGGCGTAGGCGAGCATTCCATGATCTCCGTGTGTTCGGCGTTGGGCAACGCGTTGCAACAGGCGATCGGTGTGGAACTGACGCACATGCCCATGCGTTTTGAAGACGTGTGGCGTGCGATCAACAATAAGTCGCCGATCGATAACTGGATCACGAAATCGCCGGTTGGTTCCTGCCGCTCCGCACCGGAATTGCGGAAGCATGAGTGAGGGTGCTCGAGAGTACATCCGGCGCCATCGGTAGCATTACCCGGGCACCCCTCCCGCCTCCGCCAAGGCTACGGCGGGCAGGCCGGAGGAGGGGAGGGGTGAGGTTGCGAGACCGGACATGGATCAGGAATGCATCCCCTCCTTGGAGGGGACCGAGGGGTGGGTTAGTGAGCAAGAATAGACGATGGTCATTTCGAGCGGAGTCCCGAGCTTGTCGAGGGACGGAGTCGAGAAATCTCAAACATGGGCGAGAGAACGAGATCTCTCCACTTCGTTCCGCCCCGCATGCGGGGCGGGACTCCGGTCGATATGACGAGGGAATTCGGAAGCGGGAAGAACATTGATGCACGTTATTGGTAAAATCATTCGCGGAAAGTATTTCGATTCCGTGTCGCTGATGCTCGTTGCGCGCGAAACGCTGGGCTTGCCCGGCGTGAAGGATGCGGCGGCAGTGATGGCGACGGACGAAAACAAGCGCATCCTGAAGACGTCTGGTATGGAGTGGCCGGAGTTGGCGGATGCCGGCGACGCCGACCTCGCATTGGGGATCAAGGCCGAGACAGAAGACGCGGCGACGGACGCGCTGGTCAAGGCGGAAGAAATCCTGGCGCGCAAGAAAAGCGCGTCCTCGGATGGAGCCGCCTATCGCCCGCGCAGTCTCGAAAGCGCCTTGGACGAGCAACCCAACGCGAACCTCGTGCTGATCTCCGTTGCGGGTCGTTTCGCGGCGGAAGAAGCCATGAAGGCCTTGCGCGCCGGTCGGCATGTCATGTTGTTCTCCGATAACGTACCGCTGGAGGACGAGATTGCGCTCAAGCAATACGCGAATGAGCGGGACCTGCTGGTCATGGGGCCGGACTGCGGAACGGCGATTATCGGGGGCATTCCCCTTGCTTTTGCAAATGTGGTACGACGCGGGTCGATCGGGATGGTGGCCGCTTCGGGCACAGGGTTACAGGAAGTCTCCGCGCTCATTCACAATCTCGGCAGCGGGGTCTCGCACGCGATCGGCACGGGTGGACGCGACATCAAGAAGGAGGTCGGCGGCCTGACCTTCCTCGCGGGGTTGCGCGCGCTGAAAGACGATCCGGATACGAAAGTCGTGGTGCTGGTGTCCAAGACGCCTGCGCCGGAGGTGCTGGAGAAGATTGGCGCTGCTGTTCGAGAGTTGGGCAAGCCGGTTGTGGCGATCTTTCTCGGGGCCGACCCCAAAACCGTGAGCGCGTCCGGCGCGATCCCTGCATCCACACTGGAAGAGGCGGCGCATCTGGCCGTGGCGTTGGAGCAAGGCCAAGAACCCGATAACGTGCGCGATACGCTAGCCGCGCGACGCGCCGAATGGGAGCAGCAAGCGGGCGAATTGGCGGCCCGGCTTGGCGGTAAGCGCAAATACCTGCGCGGGCTGTTCTGCGGCGGTACGTTTTCGCAGGAAGCGGTTTTCATGTTGTCGCCGACTTTGAAAGACATTCGCTCAAACGTACTGGAATCGTTGGATGAGCCGGACAAGAGTATCGGGCACACGATCGTGGACCTGGGCGGCGATGAGTTTACCGCGGGACGCCCGCATCCGATGATCGACTATTCATTACGCAATCGACGGATCACGGACGAAGCCGCCGATCCGGAAACCGCCGTCCTCTTGTTGGACGTGGTGTTGGGATACGGGTCGAACATGCAGCCCGCCGAAGAACTTGCGCCCGTGGTGCGAAACGTCTGTTCAAGTAAAGATGCGCCGATCGTAATCTTTCATGTGTGCGGTACGGACGATGATCCGCAAGGGCGCGATCAGGTGATTAAGTCGCTGGTCGATGCGGGCGCGATCTTTGCGGAATCCAATGCGGCGGCGGTGACGTTGGCCGGCATGAT
>SKZA01000144.1 GCA_007127595.1 Kiritimatiellia bacterium | reverse complement strand
CGTGGAACCGTGAAAAGGCCGTGCGGGATCATGGTTGGAAGGCGAGCGCCGGAAAGTTGGAAGCGGTGTATGAAGAGTTGAGATCGAAAGGCGGGCAGACATGAACTCCTTCCTCTCACCGGCGGGGAGGGGAAGGCGTGAGGAACAGGGCCGATAATTTCTCCGGGGAAACGGCCTTGAAGTAAAGAGCCAGTAAAGAAGATACATCGAGAATGAACATTCTGGAGGGGCGAGTTACACGAGTCCGATTCCTTTTCAAGGGCCTGAGAAATCGTTTCCGCGGCCTGTGATGCGAATGGCGTCGCATAGCTCCGCCCTCCAGAAGCATACATAGCGAAAGATGGTTCAACCAGACTCTGAGAACTAAATGGCCCTGGCGTGAGCGGGGCGCGAAGAACGGGATGATTGGCGTCTCATTATCCTCAGAATCTGCTGTGCATGAAGCGCGCTTTCCAATAGAGTACGAAGCTTTTCCCGGGAGATGTCATGGATTTGAAAGATAAGAAGATAGTCGTTGTCGGCGGGGCCGGCCTGATCGGTTCGCACGTGGTGGAGGAGTTGCTGAAGACAGACGTTGCCGAAGTCATCGTCTTCGATAATTTTGTGCGGGGCAGTCGGGAGAATCTCGCCGACGCCTTCAAGGACCCGCGCTGCTCCCTGTTTCCTTTTGGGGGGGATATTCTGCAGCCGGATATCCTGGATGCCGCCATGAAGGGAGTAGACGGGGTCTTCCATCTCGCGGCGCTCTGGCTTCTGCATTGCAACGAGTACCCCCAATCGGCCTTTGAAGTGAACGTTCGAGGCACATTCAACATAATCGAAGCGTGTCGGCGTCATAACATTCAGCGATTGGTCTATTCCTCCAGCGCGAGTGTGTATGGTGACGCCCTCGAGGAGCCGATGACGGAAGAGCATCCGTACAATTGCTGGACGTTCTATGGCGCCACGAAGATCGCCGGCGAAGCCATGCTGAAAGCTCACCACAAACGCTATGGGGTCAATGGCGTTGGATTGCGTTACATGAACGTCTACGGCCCTCGGCAGGATTATCAGGGCGCCTATGTGGCGGTGATGATGAAGGCGTTGGACAGTATAGATCGGAATGAGGCGCCCGTTGTATTCGGGGACGGTTCGCAGG
This sequence comes from Kiritimatiellia bacterium, assembly GCA_007127595.1. Lineage (GTDB taxonomy): Bacteria > Verrucomicrobiota > Kiritimatiellia > SLAD01 > SLAD01 > SKZA01. Next base: position 3,573 of record SKZA01000144.1, on the reverse strand, counting down.
CGTATGACTTCATTCACGTCACCGATATCGCCAGAGCCAATATCTGCGCTATGCAGGCGGACTGTCCGATCGGCTTTTTCAATGTCGGCCGAGGCGTCAAGACGACGATCAAGGAGCTGGTGGAGGTCCTGCTCAAGTTGACGGGGCGCGAGGATCTGGGTATCAATTTCCAGCCTGCGGACCAGTATTTTGTCACCAACCGCGTCGGTTGCCCGAAGGCGGCGAAGCAGGAGTTGGGTTTTGAGTGGACTATCGATCTCGAAGAGGGGATGAAAACACTGATTGAATGGCGCGCACAGCATAAGGAAGAGGTGGCCCGGCGCCAGAAGGCGGCGGGAGTAAGGTCCTGATGCGTATTCCTCTATCCAAACCCTTTATCAATGAAGATGTCCGTCGCCGTGTGGCAGAAGTGCTCGACAGCGGCTATCTGACCGAAGGTCCGGTCACGCAGGAATTCGAGCAAACGTGTGCCGGCTTTATCGGTTGCCGGCACGCGTTGGCTGTTTGCAATTGCACGGTCGGCTTGGAAATGGCTCTCCGCGTTTTGGAGGTTGGGCCGGGCGATGAAGTAGTCGTGCCGGACTATACCTATCCTGCAACGGCATCGGTGGTTAACATCGTCGGCGCCACGGTGGTTCTGGTCGATGTGGATCGGGCGACTACATTAATCGATATGGACGCGCTGGAAGCCGCCATCACGCCGCAAACGAAAGTGGTTATGCCCGTTTCTCTCTTGGGCGCCCCGCTGGACTATGATCGGCTCAATGCGTTGAAAGAGACGTATGGCTTCTTCATTGTGGAGGACGCCGCCTGTGCCATGGGGACGGAATTTGGGGGCAAGAAAGCCGGAAATCTGGCGGATATTTCGGCGTTCAGTTTCTATCCGCGCAAGTTCATTACCACGGGCGAAGGCGGGTTGGTGACCACCCCTAACGACGCGTGGGCCGAATGGATGGACTCCTATAAACACTTCGGAATGGGGCGCCAGACGACGCGCGAAGATACCGTATTTGATATCGTTGGGACGAACTACAAGATGAGCAATATCTTGGCGGCGGTCGGCCAAGCGCAAATGCTCATGATTGATGAACTATTGTTCCGCCGCCGCGAGCAGGCGGCGCATTATGTCGAGCGGCTTGCCGGCCATCCGCGCATCATAATCCCGGCGATACCTGAGCAAGGGCTTCATTCCTATCAGGCATTCTGTATTCTCATCGAGGAACGGGACCGCGTAATGCGTGAAATGCGGGCGGCGGGCGTAGAAGTTCAGATCGGCAGTTATGCGTTGCATAGGCATTCCGCGTTCAGGCCGCATGCAGGTTGTCGGCACAGCGGATCGTTGGAAGATAGTGACTATGTATTCGAGCATGCCTTGACACTGCCACTTTATCATGAGCTGACCGAGGAGCAGCAGGACCAAGTAATAGAAATGCTTTGCAGGCTGACTTGACCCTCTGTTTCGGGCGATGAAGCTACGAAGGAGTACTCCGAAATCCTGCCTGACCCAAACTTTATCATGAAGCCTGTTTTCATTTCCATGGAGACAATGAAACACAATCTGCAATATTCTGCGCTGCGTCGTCTGCGCCAATTTGGGATCTGGACATGTGTGGCATAGTCGGTCTCTACAGCCGCAAGAACGAGCCGGTTTCGCCTGTTGTGCTGGGGCGAATGACGGCGGCCTTGGCCCATCGCGGACCGGACGGAGAGGGGATCTATACCGATGGGGCGCTGGGATTGGGGCATCGACGGTTGGCGATCATTGATCTGTCCGCCGCCGGGCACCAGCCGATGATGTCGGCTGATGAGCGGTTTGTGCTGAGTTACAACGGCGAAATCTATAATTTTCGGGAATTGCGGGTGGAGTTGGAGGCGAAAGGGCACTTGTTCAGGTCAAAAACGGATACGGAAGTACTGCTTTGCGCCTATGCGGAGTGGGGACCAGATTGTCTGAACCGTTTCAATGGCATGTTTGCCTTCGCCGTCTGGGATCGGCGCGAAAAATGCCTGTTCCTGGCTCGGGACCGGTATGGGATCAAGCCACTCTATTATGCCGACATTGGCAAGGCGTTTCTGTTTGCATCTGAGTCAAAAGCGTTTTTGAAGCACCCCGAATTCCGGGCGGAGGTGGATCGGGAAGGATTGCTGGAGTATTTCACCTTCCAAAATTTCTTTACCGATCGCACCCTGCTGCGCGGTGTGCGCATGCTACCAGCCGGATCCTGGATGATGGTGCGGGACGGGCTTCCCGGCGCACCGGTTTCGTACTGGGACTATTGTTTTGAAGAACCGGAGCAACCTGCTGATGAAGAAGAGTACATGGAGGAACTGGATCGGTTGTTGCAGCAGGCCGTCAAGCGGCAGTTGGTCAGCGATGTGCCGGTGGGGGCCTATCTCAGTGGGGGGATGGATTCCGGGACCGTGACGGCGCTGGCCTCGCGGGACATCCAGAACCTGTGCACCTTTACCTGCGGGTTTGATCTCCATTCTGCTTCTGGCATTGAGATGGGATTTGATGAACGCAACGAGGCCGAGTTGATGTCCTACCGGTTTGGGACGGAACACTACGAAATGGTGTTGAAGGCGGGGGACATGGAACGGATCATGCCGGAACTCGCTTGGCATATCGAGGAGCCCCGCGTCGGTCAGAGCTATCCAAACTATTACATCGCCCGGTTGGCCGGCAAATTCGTCAAAGTGGCCCTCTGCGGCACCGGCGGCGATGAGTTGTTCGGGGGCTACCCGTGGCGTTATTACCGCGCCGTGGTTAGTGACGATTTTGAGCATTACATCGACCAGTACTATGGTTATTGGCAGCGATTGATTCCAAATCAAGCCATCAAGCAAGTCTTTCGACCCATTTGGTCGGATGTAGAGAAGGTCTGGACTCGGGATATCTTCCGCGATGTGTTCCAGCATCACCACAGCCTCCTGACTCGCCCGGAGGATTACATCAACCACTCCCTCTATCTGGAAACCAAGACTTTCCTGCACGGCCTGCTCGTCATCGAAGATAAACTCAGTATGGCCCATGGTTTGGAGACGCGGGTCCCCTTCCTGGATAATGACCTGGTGGATTTTGCCATGAAGGTGCCGGTAAAGCTGAAATTAGCCAAGCTCGATGAGGTCACACGGATCAACGAGAACGAACCGGGCTGGAAAAGGGCAAAGTATTTCCAGAAGACATCTGACGGAAAACAGTTGCTCCGCAAAGTCATGGCCCGCTACCTGCCGGATGAAGTCGTCGCCGCCGAAAAGAAGGGATTCTCCGCACCCGACGCGAGTTGGTTCAAAGGCGAGAGCATCGAATACGTTCGGCGCACCCTGCTGGATCCCCGTGCCCGCGTCTACGAATTCATAGACCCGTCGGCGGTGAAGTCATTGCTGAAAGAGCATCTTGAAGGACGCCAGAACCGGCGCCTGTTGATTTGGTCACTACTGAATGTGGAATGGTGGCTGAAACGTTTTTCAGTGCAGTGAGGTGAATATGAAGAATGATGAGTTTCTCGAAGCACTTCGTGCAACCTATGAGTCCTTGCGCTCGAAGATGCGCGATAATTGGGATCGCGATCT
>SKZA01000286.1 GCA_007127595.1 Kiritimatiellia bacterium | reverse complement strand
GGCCGCCAGCGCGGCCAGCGCAGTGGTGGACGCTTTTTTCCGCGAGCAGCTGGAATCGGTGGCGTGGATGTGGCGGAGTCTGCTGCGGATCGGGCCGATCGTCGCCGTGTGGCTGGCCTTCACGTTTCTCTATATGTTTGTGCCGAATACGCAGGTCAAACTCGGGCCGGGCTTGATCAGCGGGCTTATCGGCGCGCTCATGTGGTTGGGGTGGCAATCCTTTTACATCGAGTTCCAGGTCGGCATTTCCAAGTACAACGCCATCTACGGGACGTTCGCCTCGGTCCCGATCTTTCTCGGCTGGTTGTATGTCAGTTGGATCATCGTCTTGCTCGGGGCGGAAGTCGCGTTTTCGATCCAGAACTCGGAGACGTACAAGATGGAGCGGTCCGCGCTCAATGCGAGCATGCAGTCGAAGCTCATGGTGGCCATCGGCATCATGCAACAGGCGGCGCGGGCCATGAGCGGGTCCGGCCACGTCTTCATGGCGAGCGATTTCGCTAAGGAGCGAAAGGTCTCGATTCGTTTGGTCACCGAAGTGGTTCGGCTATTCGAGCGTGCGGGCATCATGGGGGCACTGGCCGAGCGCCCGAGCTGTTATACCCTGATGAAGTCGCCTGAATTGCTGAAGGTGAAAGAAGTCATCGACATCATCCTGCGGGACGGTTCCGACCCGGAAGCGTTGGGGCTGGATCATTTGGACGAGTCCGTGCGCAAGGTATTGGCGGATATCAATGCCGGCTTGGAACGTAGCATGGACCAGTTGACGGTGAAGGACTTGGCCGGTTCGACGTGATGCAGGGGGAGGGGATCCAGTATGAGCGGGAACTCAACGAGGAGCAGTTGGCCGCCGTCACCGCGCCGGACGGGCCGGTCCTGGTCATAGCGGCCGCAGGCACGGGCAAGACGCGCACGCTGATCTATCGGGTGGCCTGGCTGGTCGAGCGGGGTATCGACCCGCGCAACATCCTGCTGTTGACCTTCACCAATAAAGCGGCCCACGAAATGCTGGACCGCGCGCGTGACTTGGTGAGCCATTCCGTCAGCAAACCGTGGGGCGGCACGTTCCATCACATGGCCAATCGCATCCTGCGGCGGCACGCCGAGGCCCTTGGATACAAGAACGATTACACGATTTTGGATCAGGACGACGCGCGCAGTCTGGTCAAGACCTGTACGCAGGAATTAAGACTGAAAGACAAGCATTTCCCGAAGCCGGACGTGTTGCTAAGCCTGTACGGTTATGCCGCCAGCACGGAACGGCCGGTGGAAGGGCTCGCCGCCCAGCGTTTCGAGCACACGCCGATTGACGTGGACGACATCCTGAAGGTGCATACGGCGTACGAGCAACGTAAACGGCGATTGAATGCGATGGACTTCGATGATCTGCTCGTCAACGGGTTGCGCCTGTTCCAGAATCATCCTGATTTGCTTGAACAGTATCGCCAACGTTTCGTGCATACGCTCGTGGACGAGTATCAGGACACGAACATCATTCAATCTTCGTGGGTCGACCTCATTGCCGGACCGGGCGGAAACCTGTTGGTCGTGGGCGACGATTTCCAATCGATCTATTCATGGCGCGGCGCGAATTTCAGGAATATTCTGTCTTTCCCCGAGCGCTATCCCGGCTCGCGCATGTACAAGCTGGTCACCAATTACCGCAGCGTGCCCGAAATTCTGGGCATGGCCAACGCATGTATCGCCGGCAATCCCGAACAGTTTCAGAAGACGCTGAAAGCCGTGCGTGAAAGTTATCGCAAACCGATTCTGGCCCAGCTGCGTGACGGACGCGAGCAGGCCGGGTTCATATTGGACCGGGTCCGCGCGTTGTGTGCCGAGGGTTATCGGATGAGTGAAATGGTGGTGCTGTATCGGTCCCATTTTCACGCGCTGGAAATTCAGTTGGAACTCGCGCAACAGGGCATGCCCTACATCATTACATCGGGCGTGCGCTTCTTCGAGCAGGCGCATATCAAGGACGTCACCACCCTGTTGCGCCTGTTCAGTAATCCGGGCGATGAACTGGCTTTTCAGCGACTCTTGAGCCTGTGGCCGCGCATTGGTCAAAAGACCGCGGTGAAGATTTGGAACGCGTTGGGTCGCCGTTGCGATCTGCGCAAGGAGGCGACGCGGAGTCGCTTGGGCGAGATGATCCCCGCAGCGGCACGCGAAGCATGGAACGCCGTGGACCTCATCGCATCCGACTTCGACAAGCACGAGCTGGCGAATGATCCGGGCGAGGTTGTCCATCGGTTCACCAAGACCTTTTACGAAGTGTACGCAAAGGAAACGTACGAAAACGCGGACCGACGGCTCGAGGATATCGATGAATTGATCAACTACACCTCGCGCTTCGAGACCATCGACGCCTTTCTCAATGAGGTCGCGCTCATGACCAACCTGGATGCCGAGGCCGACCCCATGGCGGGGGACACGGACGACGCCCTGCGTTTGAGCACCGTGCATCAGGCGAAGGGGCTGGAATGGAAGGTCGTGTTTGTGTTGTGGATGGCCGACGGCATGTTCCCGTCCAGCCGTTCCGTGAACGAGACGGGGGAAGACGCGGAAGAACGTCGTTTATTCTATGTGGCCATTACACGCGCGAAGGACGAGTTGTATTTATGCGTACCGCGCATGCGCCGCACGCGCGATGGCGGCATGAACTTTCTCACCCCGTCCCGCTTCATCGCGGAACTCGACCCGAAGCTCATGGAACAGGCGCGGGTATTCTAAATTTCAGGATTTTCGATCTTCGATTTTCGATTGATTCCCCCTCACCCCTCAGAGAATAGGCCCGAGCTTATGGCTATCTGTGCTCCTGTCATGGGGGTTGACAAGACGTATAAAATGCATCACACTGTACGTCATGAATACGAAGCTCACACTGCGGATGGATGAAGATCTTGTGCGAAAGGCCAAACAGCATGCGGCCCGTCGCGGGAAGTCGGTATCCCAAATGGTAGGCGAATTCATCGCTTTGTTGGAAACGAAGAAGCGGACGCAAGATCTTCCCCCATTGACTGCGTCTTTGGCGGGAATTATGAAGTGCCGCCGGATTTCCGAAAAGGACTATAAGAAGCACCTCGTGGAGAAGTACCTTTGAGGGTCTTGGTCGACACGAATGTCATCTTGGACGTCTTGTTGGACAGGAAGCCTTTTGCCGAGTCAGGGAAAGCGGTATTTGCATTGGCAGAGCAGTCGGTCATCGAAGGATACATTTGCGCCACGACCGTGACGACGGTGGATTACCTGCTTCGTCAAACACTACCCTCTTCGGCAGCTCGCAACGCTATAAAGCGGTTGCTTGAACTCTTTGAGGTCGCCCCTGTCAATCGCCCGGTATTGGAACAGGCCCTGCTAAGTGGCATGGCGGATTTTGAGGACGCGGTATTGGAGCAGTCAGGCCGGCTCATTCATGTGGATTTGATCATCACGCGTGACGTGAAACACTTCAGACACTCGAAGTTGTGCGTCCTTGATCCGGACGCCTTGATTTCCACGATAGACGCCGCGACGGAGGAGGAGTAATGCTCGCCAAGGTCTTTTCCGGTGCGGTCTACGGGGTGGACGCGTATCGTGTGGAGATCGAGGTCAACGCCGGACACGGCGATCCCAAAGTGATTGTCGTTGGCTTGCCGGACGCCGCTGTCAAAGAGAGTTCCGATCGGGTGTGGACGGCCCTGCTCAATTCCAGCTTTGCCCCGCCGATGGGGCGGACGACCATCAATCTTGCGCCTGCCGACATCAAGAAGGAGGGCCCCAGTTTCGATCTGCCCATTGCACTCGGCATGCTGGCGGCAATGGGGGACTTGGAGCCTGATGAATTGGCTCAATACGCCGTGATCGGCGAACTGGCTTTGAGCGGACAGGTACGGCGAGTGAAAGGGGTACTGCCCATTGCCCTGCACGTGGCGAAATCCGATCTGAAGGGGTTTCTTGTTCCGGCGGAGAACGCCGAAGAAGCTGCCGTCGTCAAGGGCTTGCCCGTCTATCCGGTCGAATCGTTACGGCAGGCCGCGGACTTCCTGAAAGGCGATTTCGATATCGCTCCCTTGTCCATGGATTTGGAGCACGTGTTTGAACGCCATGACCATTACGAGGAGGATTTCTCCGACGTCAAAGGTCAGGAATATGCCAAGCGCGCGTTGGAAGTCGCCGTCGCCGGCGGACACAATATTCTCGCCATCGGTCCGCCGGGCACGGGTAAGACCATGTTGGCCAAGCGCGTGCCGTCGATCCTGCCGCCGATGTCGCTGGACGAGGCCTTGGAAGTCACGAAGATCCATTCGATAGCCGGGGCCTTGGAGGCGCATCAGGCGCTGCTGGTGTGCCGGCCGTATCGCGCGCCGCATCATACGATATCGGATGCGGGCTTGTTGGGCGGCGGCTCGCACCCGGCTCCGGGCGAGGTCAGTCTGGCGCATCGCGGCGTGTTGTTCCTCGACGAATTGCCCGAGTTTCATCGCAACGTCCTGGAAGTCTTGCGGCAACCGTTGGAGGACGGCAAAGTCACCATCGCCCGCGCGGCGGTGACGGTGACGTTCCCGTGTCAGTTCATGCTTGTGGCGGCGATGAACCCGTGTCCGTGCGGGTATTACGGTGACAAGAACAACGAATGCCGTTGCACGCCGTTACAGATTCAGCGGTATCACAACAAGATTTCCGGACCGTTGCTTGATCGGATCGACATTCACCTGGAAGTGCCCTC
>SKZA01000146.1 GCA_007127595.1 Kiritimatiellia bacterium | reverse complement strand
CGGGACAATGGTTATGGATGGGGGCGCCTATGCGCACTTCGGAGGGCGAGCGCCGCTTTCACATCACATTGGTACGTGTGCACAGGGAGGAATGACGGAACCCGCCTGGAGCCAGCGATCGGATTCGCCCTGTCATTCGACAGGGCGCCCCGTCGGCTGACGGGGCGAACCGTTGCTGTCGTTGAGGATATCGCGAATCTGTTGTTTGAGCAGCCGTTTCCCCTCGGTGGTCTTTAGGAACTTCTCGCGTCTGCGGGCATCGGACCCAAGGGCGTACGCCTCGTAATGAATGAGTCGAACCGGTTGTCGGTGTTGCGTGGATTTGACCTTGCCCGCATGGTGTTCTGCCATGCGCCGCATGAGGTCTTCAGTGTACCCGGTGTACAACTGCCCGTTCCCAAGGCGGAGGATGTAGACGTAATACATTTAACGCCTGGAGCCAGCGATCGGATTCGAACCGATGACCTGCTCATTACGAATGAGCTGCTCTACCAACTGAGCTACGCTGGCGGGTGAAGTGATATATGCCTGAAGTATAGGTGGGGGTAAGGCAAAGTCAAGATGCAGCCGGACTCATCCTAAATCAAGCTTGAATGAAGGGTCCATAACAGGCATGGAATAGACAGCATGGGGTGAATTGCGTCCGGGCGGAGATGCTGCCGTGCGATGGACCATGACAACAGATGAACTTCAAACGGACCGATTGGTATTGAGACGCTTCACCCCGGCTGACGCGGAACCGTTTGCCGAACTGGCGGGTGACCGTGCCATTTCCGATACTATGATCTCGATTCCGCATCCCTTGCCGGAAGATTTTGCGGATCAGTGGGTGAGGGCGGATCGTCCCTCACGCTTTGCCGTATGCGATCGCGCAACGGAAACGCTGGTCGGTTCGGCCGAATTACGGGAGCTGGATCCGGAGCATAGCCAAATAGAATTGAGTTTCTGGATTGGACGCCCGTATTGGGGGCGGGGCTATGCCACGGAAGCGGCCGCCGCCCTCGTGCGATATGCCTTCGGCACGCTGGATATCAACCGGATCTACGCCTTTCACATGGCGCGCAATCCCGCCTCCGGTCGGGTCCTCTCCAAGCTGGGTATGCGACAGGAGGGACTGCTCCGTCAACGTGTACGAAAGTGGGGCCGTTTCGAGGATACACTGATCTGGGCGATCGTCCGCGATGACCTTTCATCATGACCCGTCCTGTAACCAACGCACATAACGTTATCCCAAATGCGCGGCTCACTGGGAGGGCTCGCCCACGACCGCGTCGCGCCACTTTTCAAAGTGGGGCAGGGCGGTGTGGCGCGTGAGATCGAAACCGAGCGGCGAAAGCGATACGTAGCCGTCTTCCAACGCCTTCAAATCGGTGTCCGCCGGGTCTTCCAGCAACGCCAGTTCGCCGTCCATCCAGTAATAGGCGTTTCCACGCGGATCGGTCCGTCGCTCGAATGTCTCGATATAGCGCGACTTGCCCATCCGCGTGACGCGCGTGCCCTTCAAGTCCTCAAACGGAATGTTGGGCACGTTCACGTTCAGCAGCGTGTCCTGGGGCAGGCCATCCTCCGTCAGGCGTTTCAACATCTCGCGCGTCACCTTCTTGGCCGTGTCCCAGATCGGATCCTTAAAGGTATTCATCGAAACGGCCATGCTCGGGATGCCGAGAATGATGCCTTCGGTCGCCGCCGATACCGTGCCGGAATAGATGACGCTGATCCCGGCGTTCGGGCCGAGATTGACCCCACTGATAATGAAGTCAGGCGGACCCGGTAACAACGCGCTGACCGCAAGTTTCACACAATCGGCGGGCGTGCCGTCCACCGCATAGCCGTAGAACGCACCGTCCTTGTAGATCTTCTTCGATTTCAGCGGATTATAGATCGTGATCGCGTGGCCAACGGCGCTCCGTTCGGCTTCCGGTGCGACGATATGCACTTCGGCCATATCCCGCACGGCATCGTACAGGGCGGCAATACCCGGCGCGTGAATTCCGTCATCGTTGCACAGCAGGATTCTCATGCCGGCCACTATCTCACGGCCCGACCGAACGTGACAAGCCTTTGATCGCGATCGACAGCGGGGATAGGAATGTGGTCACACAAATTTTCCCCGCCTGCTGCTTGCGCAAACAGGCCGGTTGAACACACAATCGTATCGGTGCAGCAGGCGTTGCATGGCCAGCGGCGGGCAGGCAACGATTGGAAAATGGGCCGAAAAAAGTTCCAACGATTGGAAAAAACGGCGAAAAGTTTTCCAATGATTGGAAAAACTTGCCCAAAAACTTCCAATGATTGGAAAAACTCCAGGAAAGTTTTCCAATGATTGGAAAATGCGCTTGCTAACCGTTCTTTGCGAGCTTCTGTTCAATTTGCCCGGTTGCATTCGGGGCGGGCGCCTGTTAGGGTGTGTGTGGCCGTGCTAGACGGGGAGGTAGCGGTGCCCTGAATCCCGCCTTCGGGCGGAATGACCTGCAACCCGCTATAGCAGGGTGTACGTCCAGCGTAAGGCCGAAACAGAGAGTGTGGAGACGACCCGGAAGGGCGTTGAAGGTCGGGCCCTGTGCGACGAAGGCCGGCAAACCCCGTCAGGACCGGAAGGTAGCAGCGGTACGTCATGTTTTTCGGGCGCCGCAGGTCCACCTGACCGGAGCCCCCATGGGATCCGTTTCCCCTCTATGTGACGGTCGAGCAATGGCGCACGGCCACTTTTTTTGAAGCATGGTTAATGGTTGATGGTTCGTGGGAAATCAGGGAAACTCAGCCATCGACCATCAACCATTAACCATCAACCACTCCCCATGACGTATCAGGTACTGGCCCGAAAGTGGCGCCCGCAACAGTTTGACGACGTGGTCGGCCAGGAACACGTCACGCGGACGCTGAAAAACGCGATTGCGGAAAATCGCGTGGCGCACGCGTACCTCTTCGTCGGCCCGCGCGGAACCGGCAAAACGTCCACCGCCCGTATCTTTGCCAAGGCGCTGAATTGCGAGAAAGGGCCGACCCCGACCCCGTGCGATCAATGCGACGCCTGTCGCGAGATCATGAACGGCACGTCCATGGACGTGTTGGAGATCGACGCCGCCTCGAATACGGGGGTGGATCACGTGCGCGATCTGCGCGATAACGCCCGCTACACCCCCGTGCGCGGACCTTTCAAGATTTACGTCATCGACGAAGTGCACATGCTGTCCACCGGCGCGTTCAACGCCCTCCTGAAGACGCTGGAAGAGCCGCCTGCGCATGTCAAATTCGTCCTCGCGACGACCGACCCGCAAAAGGTACCGCCCACCATCCATTCGCGGTGTCAGCGTTTCGATCTGCGGCGGATCTCCACCACGGTCATTGCCGATTCCATTGGGAAAATCGCCAAGGCGGAGGGGGTGGACATCGATCAAGACGCGCTGCTGGCCATCGCGCGCGGCGCGGAAGGCGGCATGCGCGACGCCCAGTCCGCCCTGGACCAGTTGATCTCGTTCATCGGCAAGAAGATTCGCGAGCCGGACGTGCTTTCCGTCTTCGGCCTCGCATCGCGCAGTGCGCTTGAGGATCTGGCCGGCGCCGTGTTGACCGGCGACATTCCGCAGATCATTCAACGCATCACCGAACTGGACGAGAGCGGAAAGGATATGCAACGTCTGGTTATCGAATTGTTGGAGTACTTCCGTAATGTGTTGATCTGCATGTACGCGCCGGATGCGTCGGACGCCCTGGACATACCCGAAGCGCAGGCGACGAAACTGAAGGAACAGGCTGCAACCAGTTCGCCGGGGCGCGTCCTTCAGATCGTGCAAATCCTTACCGACGCCGAGGGACGGCTTCGCTATGCCTTGTCACGCCGGACCCTGGTCGAGACGGCCTTGATCCGTTCCGCGCGCGCGGCCACCGTGGCGTCCATCGATGAAATTCTCAAGGAACTGAACGCGCTCAAGGCTTCGCTGGGCGGCGCGCCGAGCGCTCCCGTTCCGTCACCAGCCGCACCGGCGCCGACGCGTACGGAGGAGAAAAAGGCGGCGGACGCTACCGCGCCGAAAAAAAAAAGCGCTGACGTCGCGGAAAAGGTAGCGACGCCACCCGCATCCCCGCCGCCCGCACCCTCGCCGCCGTCCCCGGCGTCGGCGAAGTTGTCCGGCGAGGAACTGGAGGCGGAGCGGCATCGGCTGTATGCGCATTGGCACGATCTCACCGAGCAGGTGGGCCATGTGGCGCCTATGGCGGATAAGTACCTGATGGACGCAAAACCGTTGCGCGTTGAAACGCAGCACGTGACGATCGGTTTCGACCCGGAATTCGAGTCCAGCAAGGAAAACATGGAAATGTCGCGTAACCGCGCGGCGCTGCAGCGGGTGTTGAGCCGTTTTCTGCATCGCGATGTCGCGATTGATTTCAAGATCATGGACTCTTCCGATACGTTGCCCGGAGATATCAAGTTGCCGGAGGGACATTCGCATGCGAAAAAGAAGGAAGAGACGAATGTGCCGATGGAGGCGTTGACCGCTGAACAAAAATGGATGCGCGAGCCTGCGGTCAATCGTACATTGGAAATGTTCAATGGCGAAATCATCGATATACGCGAATAAAGCAAAGGAGTGGCGAAGATGGTCAACATGATGAAATTGATGAAGCAGGCGTCCGCCATGCAGAAGAATATGGAAAAGATGCAGGCGGAGCTGGCCGAGAAGACGGTTGAATTCTCGAGCGGTGGCGGCATGGTG
>SKZA01000044.1 GCA_007127595.1 Kiritimatiellia bacterium | reverse complement strand
AAGGCGCAAAGAAGGACAAGAAGCAAAGCCGAAGCGTCCAAATACCTTAAACTTCGCGTCTTATGGACATGCTTTGCGTCTTTGCGTTTTGATCTGAATGTATACGGAATTCAAACAAGGCATTGAACCGCAGCCAATCCGTCGTGTCGAGCGATTTCATCGATGGGCCGGCGCATTTCCGGCGCAATAAACCGTTCGGCGTCCTGTAGAAATTTCGGATACACCGTCAAGCGCTCCTGCAGCGTGCATCCTTCCTGTTCGGTTACGTCGCGTAAGCGCGCGATCTGCGGCCATGCGCGTTCCGGGTTGATAAAATCCTTCGTTAGCGGCGATACGCCGCCCCAATCATTTATACCGGCTCGCACATACGGCCCGAAATCCTCTTCAAGGTTCGGGGGCGCCTGTAGACTGATGTCCGGTTCAAGAATCAAGCGCGCAGCCGCCAATGTTCGCACCATATCGTCCAGCGTCGGCTCCGGATGGTTCGCCATGGGGATGTTCGGCTTGGCGCGAAAGTTCTGCACGATGACTTCCTGAATGTGTCCGTACCGGCGATGAATCTCGTTGATGGCGCACAACGAGTCGATGCGCTCCTCCCACGTTTCGCCGATGCCGATGAGAATGCCGGTCGTGAACGGGACGCCAAGCTTTCCGGCGCGTTCAAGCGTGCGCAGACGCTGCACGGGCACCTTGTCGGGACAGGCGTAATGCGGCATGCCCTTTTTCGTCAGGCGGCGGCTGACGCTTTCCAGCATGATGCCCATGCTGCCGCTGACCTGCTTCAGCATGGCCAGCTCTTCTTCGTTCATCGTGCCGGGATTGGCGTGCGGAATCAGGCCGGTTTCCCGGACCACCAACTCACACATGTCGCGCAGGTAATCGATGGTTCGCGTGTAACCGAGTTCGGCCAGCGCGTCGCGCGCTTCCTGATAACGGAATTCCGGCTTCTCACCGAGACTGAAAAGCGCTTCCTTGCAGCCGAGCGCGCGGCCCTGTTGCGCCACGGTCAACACTTCGTCCGGCGTCATGTAGCGCGCGAGCGGCGAGCCGGGCCGATGCACGAACGTGCAGTAGCCGCAATCGTCGCGACACATATGGGTGAGTGGAATAAATACTTTGCGCGAGTACGTGACTGTTCGGCCCCAATCACGGTCGCGCACGGCGGCGGCTTCGATCAACACGTCGCGTAGCGCGTCACCGGTTACCTGCTCCAGAGCGGTCCAGTGTTCGCGGGACGGCATGATTACTTTCTAAACGCCGGAATGATTTCGTTCGCGTAGGTTTCGACGATCTTTTCCTCTTCTTCGCACATCAGATAGATCACGAACTGGTGCAACCCGACCGCTTCCAACTCTTTCAACTTCTGGATCTGCCTCTCCGCGGGGCCCAATACCGAAAAACTGTCCACAACATCCGGTGTGACCCATCCCAAGTGATCGGAATCCTTGTCGGCGTGCTTCTTGTAATCGTAGCCCGTGCGACCGTCGATGGCCTTGAGCAGGTTTTCGGGCACGCCGATGGAATTATTCTTGATCAGGTCGGCGATGTGATTGCCCACCATGCCGGGGAACCAGCGACACTGTTCGCGGCATTTATCGAGATCGTCGGACACAAAAACGGGCGCGGCGGCCATGTACTGGATTTCGGACGGGTCGCGACCGAACTCCTTCGCGCCCGCGTTGACCTGTTCGATAAACCAGGTGATCAGGCTGGGCTCGGCAATCTGCAGCACGATACCATCGGCCAATTCCGCGCAGGCGCGCAGTACTTTCGGTCCGTACCCGGCCAGCCACATGGGCAACTTATAGTCCGGGTTCGCCCAAGGCAGGTGCACGTCCACATGGTCGACCTTCACCGTGCCGCCTTCGGCCAGCGTTTTGAGGTCCTTGGAATACTGCATCATGCGCTTGATGGTCGTCGGTGGCTTGCCCATCATGCGGCGCGAACTATCGCCGCGTCCCATGCCGCACACCATGCGGCCTTCGGAAATGATGTTGAGTGTCGCGAACAGGCTGGCGGCCAGATCCACCGAGCGCGGACCGGGATTCGTGACCAGCGGCCCGAGTTTAACGCGCTTGGTATTCGCACCAATCACACCCAGCATGCTGAAGCCCTCTTTCCAGAGGACGTGCGAATCGAAGGTCCAGACGTAATCGAAACCCGCCTCCTCCGCCTGTTGTGCAAGGCGGATGGTGCGCTTGACGTCGATATCTCCTTTGAAGCAGATGCCAAATTCCATAGGTGACCTTCCTTTTCTAATCGGTGGATTACTCCTGTATCGCTCCTCAAGTCAAACAGTGGAGTATCAAATAACCATGCAAAGCCGTCAAGCATTTGTCCGGTACACGGCCGTAATCCGCGCGCTTCATGCACACGTCCACAGGTCACTGACACGGTCGGGAAACGTGAGGCTGATCTGAATGTGCGCATGTCCGGCCTGCAGCAGGGCGGCGCGCGTCGTTTCCAGCGCCAGATCGTGCCGGTTACAGTCCTCGCTTAAATGCGCGAGAAAGATATGGCGCAGGTCCGGCCCCGCAATTTCGGCAAGCATGGCCGCCGCGCCCTGATTGGATAGATGCCCCTGCCGCCCGCGGATACGCTGCTTGAGCGACCACGGCCG
Source organism: Kiritimatiellia bacterium (assembly GCA_007127595.1). Taxonomy (GTDB): domain Bacteria; phylum Verrucomicrobiota; class Kiritimatiellia; order SLAD01; family SLAD01; genus SKZA01. The sequence continues at coordinate 2,110 of SKZA01000044.1, read as the reverse complement.
TTCCGCATCGAGTAACAGTTGCTCGTCGTGGTTGGACTCAACAACCAACGCATGACAACGCCGCAGCCGTTCCCGAATCAACGACGTCGCCATCCCCATATCCGTCACAATGCCGATGCGCGTATTCCCCTGCTCGACAACAAAGCCTACCGGATCATAGGCGTCATGCGGGACAGAGAAGGGTTCGATCGTCAAGTCGCCGACATGAAAGACATGCCCGGTGGTGAACAGACTCCATGGCAAGGCCGCCAACTCCGGCACGCGCGAAAGGGCGTCTACCGTTCCAGCATTGGCGTACAATGGTATGCCGTAACGCTTGTGCAGCGTGCGCAGACCCGTCGTATGATCCGCGTGTTCGTGGCTCACGCATACGCCGCGCAAATCCGACACCTGTCCGCCGACCTGTTCCAGCCGCTCCAGCGTCCGCCGCGCGCTCAAACCGGCGTCGATCAAGATGGCCGTCTCATCCGACGCCACATACGTGCAGTTGCCCGAACTGCCGCTACCCAGAATGCATGCCCGCAATCCCATGACCCTCCATCTCCGTGCATCCGCCCTTCTATCGGGACGGGCGTTTCAAAATGTGCCGTATTTTCTTAAGCGACTCGTCTTCAATCTGTTTGATTCGCGCACGCGTGAGGTTCAACATCTTTCCGGTCTCCTCCAGCGTATGCCCTTCGATGAAGCGCAATTCCATTATGTATTTTGCGCGCGGCGCGAGCAAGTCGATGGCTTGCCAAATCTCGGTCTTTTCCGCTGCGTTCGTCGCTTCCTCGCCGCCCACGCCTTCCAGAAAATCGTACAGGCTCGCATCGCTGTCGCCGATCATCGCATCGAGCGAAATAGGCGGCGTAGGGGTGTTCTCCCATTGACGCACAAACGGGCGGATTTTAGCCACACGCTCTTCCGGCAAGCCGGTCAGCTTGGCCAGCGTCTCGTTATCGGGCTCGTCTTGACCGCTCTCCTTGTAATTCGCCAGCGTTTCCATGATGGCGGTCATCTCGCGCGTGGGCCGCACACCGATGCTGCCCGACCGCACATGGTCACGGAAGAAATTGCGCAGCCGGTTCTGGATCGCGCGTTGCGCATACGCGTAGAACGGCGTGCCGCGTGTGAAGTCGAACTTACGGATCGCGTTCGACAGCGCGCGCGACCCCTCCTGTAGAAAATCCCCGATCCAGACCTGTCCGATCCAGAAAAAGGGTTTCACGCAACTGACGACGAGGCGCCGGTTCGCGATGAATAGCTCTTCTTCCGCCGCCTCGATCTGCGAAATCAGGCGACGCGCGCGCACCAGCGCCTTGCGCACATCGGCCTTACGCGCGTACCGCTTGCGCGCAAGCGCCTCGATCTGGTACCCGCACCAATGCATTTCCGTGAAGAGGGCCTCCACCTGCGGCGCGGTGAGCAGATCCACGGTGCCGCGCTCCATGAGAAACCGCCCGATCGCTTGCAGGCTGCCTTCGGCCTTGATGTACTCGCGGGGTTGACGCACCTGTTCCGGCTTAAAGCTTGCCTTCTTGAAGGCGGGTAGTGCGATGACACGAAAGGGTATGCTTTCGGCCAGTGTGCGGAGCTCTTTCTTTTCGGTATCTTCTGATTTCTTTGCGGCCACAACAAGAATCCACCTTTGGCGATACCCGCGAGCATCGGTAACACACAATATCTAATGGAGGACTAGCCGTGTCAATGACGCAGACTGGGGGCGCGAGGGCCGCCGGAATGAATGAAGGCAAGTGGTTGGCGGTCGTAGCCCGAAAGTACCATTTTAAAATGTGGCCGCCGTGTATCACAAAACTCGGCTCGGCAGGAGCCGGATTGGGGATTGATACTACAGCAATTCACTCTGGCCGGGTTTCGGTTGCAGGCCAAATTTGGCGTACGCGCGCTCCGTCGCCATGCGCCCCTGCGGCGTGCGTTTCAGGTAACCTTCCTGAATCAGGTACGGCTCATAAACCTCTTCGATCGTACCAGCTTCCTCCCCTACGGAGACAGCCAGCGAACTGATTCCCACGGGGCCGCCGGTGAATTTGTGGATGATCGTATTCAGAATCCGCTTATCCATTTCGTCCAGACCGTCCTCGTCGATGTCCAGCATGGATAGGGCTTT
>SKZA01000318.1 GCA_007127595.1 Kiritimatiellia bacterium | reverse complement strand
GCGTGATCACCGCGAAAGAAATCGCAACGACCAGCACAAAGAAAAATACGCTGGATACTATGTTACCGAAATACATCGTACGCTTGCCGGGAAGACGGGCGACACCGCCGGTTATACAATCGTGTCTCCGTTATCCGGATCGAAGAAGTGGGTTTTCTTCATGTCAAAGACCATCGTCAATTCCTGGTTGACGTCGGCCTTGTCATGCGCGTCCACACGGGCGATAAAGCTGTGCTTGCCGGAACGCAGGTAAATATAGACCTCGGCCCCCATAGGTTCAACAACCTCCACCAAGGCTTTGGCCTGATAGTCGGGGTTCGGATTGGTTACAAACAACACGTCCGTGATATCTTCCGGGCGAATACCGAAAACCACGGGCTTCCCCGCATACGGTGACAGACGCGAGGTCGCCTGGTCGTCCACACGCACGGCAAATGAATCCGCGTTGAAAAATAGGCCGCCATCCTTCTGCTCGATTCTGCCATCAAAGAAGTTCATGGGCGGACTGCCGATAAAGCCCGCGACAAACTGATTGGCCGGCTGATCATACAACTCCAGCGGCGGGGCCACTTGCTGAATGACGCCGTCTTTCATGACGACAATTCGGTCGCCCATCGTCATGGCTTCGACTTGGTCATGGGTGACATAGATCATCGTGGCGGAGAGGCGGGTATGCAGCTTACTGATTTCCGTGCGCATCTGGACGCGCATCTTTGCGTCAAGGTTGGAGAGCGGCTCGTCGAACAGGAACGCTTTCGGCTTGCGGACGATCGCACGGCCGACGGCCACGCGTTGGCGCTGGCCGCCTGACAACTCTTTCGGTTTACGTTCAAGCAGCTCGTTGATCCCGAGGATATCCGCCGCTTCCCGCACACGCGTTTCGATTTCGGCTTTCGGATATTTGCGTAACTTCAGGCCGAACGCCATGTTCTTGTACACCGTCATGTGCGGATACAGCGCATAGTTCTGAAACACCATGGCGATATCGCGATTCTTGGGCGGGACGTCATTAACCTTCTTGCCGTCAATATAGATGGCGCCTTTCGTGATTTCCTCAAGGCCGGCCACCATGCGCAGCGTGGTGGACTTTCCGCAACCGGAAGGCCCCACCAGGACGACGAACTCCTGATCCTCGATTTCCAGGTTCGCATCGCGCACGGCAACGACGTCGCCGGGATAGATTTTATATAGGTTTTCCAGAATAACCCTGGCCATCACGACTCTCCTGAATGCGGGACCTGCTACGTAAGCAGGTGGCCTCTACACGGCCGCGACGGCGACCGCACAGACGCTTCGTGACCCTGTCAAAACGCTTCAAACCCGTCAAACGAAATATGGCGGACGGCTGGTGTCTGGATTACACCAAACCGGCGTGGTCGCGGTGGGTGTCGTGCGGCGAAACTTTATGGAGGGCGAGTTGCTCGTTATTGCGCGCAAAGTAATCCAGCTTCCATTGATCCGGGAACAGGATCACGAGCTGACCGCGCACGTCTTCGGCGAGTTTCACGCCGTCGCCGAGGAACTTGTTCTCGAATTGCGCGCGGTCGATCTCCGGATCGAACCAGCGAATCTGGGTAAAGGGCGCCGGCTCCAAGCGCGCGTCCGCGCCGTACTCGGTTTCCAACCGGTAAAGCACGACTTCGAATTGCAATTGACCGACTGCGCCGAGAATAGGTGTCGTTTGCCCTTCCTCGAGCAAAGTAAACGACTGGATCACGCCTTCGTCCAACAACTGGCTCAAGCCGGACTGGAATTGCTTGATCTTTGCCGTGCCAACGCTGCGAATGAAGGCGAACGCCTCGGGCGGAAAGCGAGGGATCTCGTCATAGACAATGTCCGGGTTCGTGGTCAGCGTGTCACCGATACGGAACGATCGGTGCATGACCAGGCCGACGATGTCGCCGGGAACGGCGCGCTCCACGGATTCGCGTTCCTGTCCGAACAGTTTCTGTGTATACGCCAAGCGGATCGGTTTCCCGCCGGCGGGATCGTGCACGACCATATCCTTTTCAAACACGCCGGAACACACGCGCACAAAGGTGAGACGATCGCGGTGCCGCGGATTCATGTTCGCCTGCACCTTAAACACGAAACCGGAGAAATCCGGATGCGTGGTGGGCATCAGCGATTCGCCGGACAGGCGCGGCTGCGGCGGAGCGCCGTGTTCGACAAAGTAATCGAGCAACAATTGAATGCCAAAATTAGTGATGGCGCTGCCGAAGAAGACGGGCGTGATAAGGCCGGCCATGACCTGTTCCTCGTCCCATTCCTCACCGGCGCCCGCGAGCATCTCCACTTCTTCCACCCACGGCTCGTACAGATGCGCGGGGATCTGTTCCCGAATATGCTCGTCATGTATGCCGCTCACACGGGTCGGCGCGCGATGCGACCCGTGCGCTGTCCGCTCGAAGAGGTGCAATTGTTTCTTCAACCGATCATACACGCCGCGGAAGTCGTTTCCGCTGCCGAGCGGCCAGGTGACGGGAAAGGCTCCGACTCCAAGCACCTTTTCGAGCTCGTCCAAAAGCATAAGCGGATCCTGAGCAGGCCGGTCCATCTTATTCATAAACGTGAAGATGGGGATCCCGCGCAGCCGACATATCTCGAATAGTTTCCGCGTCCGTTCCTCGATGCCTTTGGCGGCGTCGATGACCATGATCACACTGTCCACGGCGGTGAGCACGCGGTACGTGTCCTCGCTGAAATCCTTGTGGCCGGGCGTATCGAGCAGGTTGATGACGCAATCGCCGTAATCAAATTGCAGCAGAGTGGACGAAACGGAGATGCCGCGCTCCTTTTCCAGTTCCATCCAGTCCGATGTGGTCGTGCGCTGGTTACGTCGCGCCCGGACGGAACCGGCGAGTTGGATCGCCCCGCCGTACAGCAACAGCTTTTCGGTCAACGTGGTCTTACCCGCGTCCGGATGCGAGATGATCGCGAACGTACGGCGACGATTGATTTCCTTCTGTAAGGCGGCGGTATCCATAAGGGGCGCGGAACATACGACACCGGGGGAGCGGTGTCGAGTGTTTGGTGTGGACGAATGGACGGATGGACGGGTGGATAGATGGGGGATGAGACTCGGTAGCGCGGGTGTGTCCGCAGGACCACCCGCAGCCATCTTGCGCGCGAACGCGGCTGCTGGTCCCCGCGCGAAGTGCACGGGACACAGCCGCGCTCCCGCTTGTGTGGGGCCAAAATAACCCCTGACACGGAAAGAAATTTCGCAATACCCCTTGAGAGTGTGAATGTATGATAATATAGTATGATCATGAGAACGACGATCTTTCTAGATGATCAGTTGGCCAAGCGCTTGCGGGCGGCGGCCGCGCGACGAGGGATAAGTTTCAGCGCCTTCATGGCCGATGCCGGGCGCAGGGCCCTGAAACACGCACCGGCTAAAGCCAAGCCCTTTCGACTTATCACATATGGAGAGGGTGGTCACCAGCCGGGCGTGGACCTGGATCGGACCAGCGCCTTGCTCGTCGCGGAGGATCAGGAAGCTTACCGAGGTTCGCGATGAAGCTCTGCGATGTGAACGTGCTGGTCTACGCCCACCGCCCGGACGCCGGCGCCGAGCATGCACGTTACGCGAAATGGCTGACCGAACTCGTCACCGGACCCGCGGCCTTCGGTCTCTCGGAAGCGGTGTTGAGCGGATTCATTCGCGTGGTCACCAATCCCCGTATCTTTCGAGATCCTACGCCTACGGATATCGCCTTCGCGTTTTGCGCCAACCTGCTCGATCGCCCGCAGGCCCAATTGCTGCGGCCGGGCGATCGCAACTGGGAGATCTTTTCCGAACTTTGCGAAGCGGTAACCGCGCAAGGCAAGCTGATCGCCGACGCATGGCACGCGGCATTGGCGATCGAATACGATTGTGAATGGATTTCCACCGACGGCGATTTTGCGCGATTTCCGGGATTGAAATGGCGTCATCCGTTGCAGTGAGAGCGGGAAGAAGGGTTCAGGGTTCAGGGTTCAGGGGGAAGAGGGGCGGGAGCGCGGGTGTGTCCGCAGGACCACCCGCAGCCATCTTGCACGCGAACGCTGCGGCTGGTCCCGGCGCGAAGCGCGCGGGACACAGCCGCGCTCCGAAGTCGCTCTCAAGGCTCACGTAGCAAGTTCCCCTCACCCTTAAATCAAGAAAGGAAATGGGCCCGCCTTGACCGCGGGCATTTGCTCCTCTCGCCCAAGTCTCCGCGGTCTCCTGTTCAAAAAAGGCATGAGCAGACGAGTACGGAGATGTTGAATAGTTTAGCGGCCTTCTGTTCACACGGATTTCGATTTTCCGTCTTCGGTATAGCGGATTTCGTAGAGATCCTTGCGCCGATCGTTCCAGTTGGTGGTGGTGCCGCGGTAGCGATGGCGGCGCAACAGCTCGATGTCCACGTCCTGAATGACGAACGTTTCGATGTTCGGATTGCATTCAGCTGCGATTGCATCGCGACTAAACGAAAAGTCCGCCGGCGTAAAGATGCCCGACTGCGCGTAATGGACATCGGCATTATGGACAAAGGGCAGGTTGCCGACGCAACCGGCGACGGCGACATAGATATGGTTCTCGACACAACGGGCCAGCGCACAATGCCGCACGCGTAGGTACCCGTGACGTTCGTCCGTATTGAACGGCACAAAGATGATCTGCGCGCCTTTCTGAACGGCGATACGACACAACTCGGGGAACTCGATATCGTAGCAGATCATGATGGCGATCCGCCCGCAATCGGTGTCGAACACATTGATCTTGTCGCCGCCGGTGACGCCCCACCATTTCCATTCGTTCGGCGTAACGTGAATCTTGCGCTGACGCCCAATGGTGCCGTCGCGTCCGAAGAAGTAGCCGACGTTGTACAGCGTATTGTCCTCCACCTCGAACTGCGACCCGCCGATGATGTTGATGTTGTAACGGATGGCAAACTCGGAAAACATTTCGAGATACTGTGGCGTAAACTCTGCGAGCTGACGCGCCGCGTCGCCGGGCCGTTTCGTTTCGCAGAACGACAGGAGTTGCGTCGTGATCAGTTCCGGAAACAGAACGAAGTCGCATTTATAATCGGAAGCCGAGTCCACAAAGAAGTCGCACTGCTGAATGAATTCATCGAAGTCCTTGATCGCGCGCATCTGATATTGCACGGCGGCGATGCGCACGACCTGTACGGGCCGTATGGCGCGTTTCTTGTACGGGCGATAATCCACATTGGTCCATTCAAGATAGGTCGCCCACCCCACGCTATCCTCGTCGGACGGCATGTAGTCCGGAATCAACTGCTTCAGTTCAAAGCCGTTGGCGAGTTGCGTGGTCAGCACGGGATCGTACAGCGTCTTGTCTTCGACGTTCTCGGCGTATTCATGCGCCGTCATCTCGTCCTCGTGTTTGTGATAGCCGGGGATGCGTCCGCCGATGACGATGCTCTTGAGGTTCTTCTCGCGCACGAGGTTCTTGCGCGCAGCGTAGAGACGGCGCGCCAGCTTCATGCCGCGATGATCGGGGTCGACCATGATCTCGATCCCATACATGGTATCACCGTTCGGATCATGATTACGGATGTATCCGTTGTCGGAAATTTCCTTCCAGTTATGCCAGTCGGAATAGAGATCGAAATCCACAATCAGGCTGGTCGCCGACGCCACGATCCGGCCGTCCACTTCGATACAGAACTGGCCTTCGGGGAAGATTTCGAGTTGGCTGTCGAACTGCGCCCGGTCCCACGGAGCCATGCGCGGAAAGCATTTCTTCTGCAGGGCGACGATCGCATCGAAGTCCTCGGGCTTGATGTTGCGTAGTATGATCTCGCTTTCAAAATCGGCGATATCCAGCTTCTTGCTCATAGTGTGTTCCTCATGTGGACGGTGTACGGGCGGCAAGATAACACGCCGCGGCGCGATCATGCCAGCGTGTTGTGAGCGGTTTGCGTTCGGGCTGGAGGGCGAGGCTCCCGCCGAGCCGAATTCGGTTCGCTGTCCCGTACGTTTTCCCGGCTCCACGGAGTGTCGCCCTCCAAGCTTTGTGGTCTACGTTCGAACTGGAGCGGCCCGGCTTCCCGGGCCGGGCGCTCGGACGCGGAAACGTGCCCGCTCCGAGCGGCGGAATCGACAGGGTGAAGCTGGACGAACGACGCCTCGCTGGCGTATCGTGCGAATCGGAAATTTCAATGAACAGTTCATGGGTAGAGATCAATTCCACCGGGCTCCGTGACAATATTGCGGCGCTGCGCGCGGCCATTCGCTCGACCACGGAAATCATGTTCGTCGTAAAGGCCAACGCGTATGGGCACGGCCTCGTGCCCATGGCGGAGACCGCGACACAGGCAGGCGTACGCTGGCTGGCCGTGGCGCACCTACACGAAGCGTTGGAAATCAGGGGCGCGCTACCGGACGTGAATATCCTGGTCATGGGCGTCGTGGACGCGGAGGACGTGCCCGTTCTGACGCACGAGCGCATCACGCCCATCGTGGTGAGCGTTGAACACGGGCGCACCCTGGCCGATGCGGCGCGCCGGGCCAACACTACACTTGAGGCCCATCTTAAAGTGGATACGGGCATGGGCCGACTGGGCGCGCCTTGGCAGGATGCGCCCGAAACATACCACCAATTACGCCGTGAAAAAGGTCTGGAAATCGCCGGGCTATGCAGCCATTTCGCTACGGTGGAGCCCAACGAGCCGCAACGGGCGGAGGAACAGGCGGAGCGCTTTCTCGAAGTGGCGAGAGCTCTGGAAGCGCAAAGAGGACAGCCGCTGTTTAAGCATCTCTCCAGTAGTCGCGCCATCCTGTACCATCCCGAGTGGGACCTGGACGCTATTCGTCCCGGGATCTGCCTCTACGGATACGGCACAAACGATCCCCGCATGCGGTTCCGTACGCGCCCGTTTCTTCAGTGGAAAGCCAGCGTCATGCAGGTGAAAGCCGTTCCCGCACATTTCCCGGTCGGCTACTACGGCACCTACACGACCGACGCGCCGACGCGCATGGCGGTGCTTTCCGTCGGGTACGCCGACGGCTATCACCGCGCGCTCAGCAACCGGGGCCATGTCCTGATTCGCGGACGGCGTTGCCCGGTCATTGGGCGCGTGAGCATGAACTGGGTGACGGTGGACCTGGGACCGACCAGCGAAGCGGGCGCGGGCGACGAAGCGGTCTTGATCGGCCAGCAGGGCGACGCGTCGATCTGGGCGGGGGAACTGGCGAAGATCTGTCGCACGATTCCGTACGAGATTCTGGTCGGGATCGATGGTGCTGCGGAGCGGCGTTATCTCAATGGCGCATCCACCAATCCGCCGTCGCAGAAATGATGCAGACCCCCGCCGCCACAACGGCAATAGCCGATGTGATACCAGTCACCGAAACTTCCGGGGATCGACTATGCGATAATCCATCTATTCCAGACCGGTCTTCCACGGGTCAATCACCGTCGCCGCCGTTTGGCGGATATATCCGCCCTTCTCACCCACACGCACTTTGTACCAACCGTCATCCGTCCGTTCCTCCACGAGCGCAACGGAACCCACGGGAAGCGCAAAATGTGCGGTCGATCCATCGAACGGCGCGAAACGCGCTTCCTGACCGGGTTGCGTGACAACGACTTCCGGTCTGAAGTGCAAGGACGCCCACTGCATCAAACCCGCCAAGGAGAACATCAAGACCAGGGCCGTCAATGTCGTACTGCCGCTCCAACCGCGACGCATACGGCTCGGCCACAACACACGCACCAGGGACAGCGCCGTCAGCCACCATGCGATCGTGGCCGCCAGCGCCCACTCCGACAAACTGAGCATGCGCAGCCAGCGCGCGGGCGCGGACGGCGCGACATGAGCCGCATCGGCCTGCAATAACGCGAATTCCAGATTGTGCCCTATCGCCCGCTCGCGCGGCGCCAGATGCGCGGCCTTCTTGTAATAGAGCACGGCGGCGCCCATGTTGCCCGCTCGGAAATGGGCATTACCCAGATTAAAGAAGAGTTCCGGCGCGCGGAAACCATCGCGGACCAGACCTTCGTACAGCGTCACGGCCGTTTCAAACTGCTCCGCATCATACGCTTGCGCCGCCTGCGCGAAACGCTCCCCGGGCGACGACGCGTGAACGGCGCCAAGGGCGAACAGGCAGAGCAGCCCCAGTACGGCCCGGAGATGCTCAGGATGACGTCGGCCGCGGCTCATGTCTTCACCCTTTCGCATGCCTTCAAGACGTTCCGGAAATCCTCGAGCATCGTCCGCATCTGTCCCGGCTCGATCGTCCCTCGCGCAAACCGCATGTGCTCGCAATCGGCGAACAAATAGCCGATCGCTTTCAAGGTCTTCTCGTCCATGCCTTTTTCACGCATCACGCGTTGCACTTCATCCACCGTCACCGAACCCGGCGGGAGATTGAGTCGATTGCCGAAATATGCGGTTAACGCCAACCACACCCCGTCGTGGAAATCGCTGACGGAATGATTGCGCAACGCCTGTTCCGCCTGGCGCAAGCCGCGCCGCGCACTACGCGGCGCGCGGTACCGCCGCGCCAACGCCACATCTGCGTCCAGCGCGCGACGACGCCGCGCGAAGAGCAACACCGCCAACACCAAAGCGGGCGGAAGGGTTTGCAGCGCCAGGAACGTCGGGCGCACGTACCACGGCCCGTCCTGCGCATTCGCCCATCGGTTCGGCGCCGGCATGAGATACATGATGTCATGTCCCACGACACGTGTGGCGCGTTCGCCCGTCACGTCGTCGCCGCGCACGACGCGCGTTTCCGCCGGATCAGCGGGCGAGATCGCCAATTCGAACGGCCCTTGAACGACGGTCTCAAACCGTTCCCGGCGCGGGTCGAAATAACTGAACTCCAGCGGCGGCACTTCCCGTGCCTCTTCCGTGCGCGGTATGATTACTTGTTCGTAAAGCTTGCGTCCGCGCGTGAGGGCGCGGTTCAAATCCTGGTTCGTCAAACGTGGCGGATACACGCGAAATAAGTCGCTGTCCTGCAACGACGGCGCGGCCACGGCGTCCATGTTCCCTTCACCTTCAATCATGATCGTAAGCGTAATGGGATCTCCCGCACGCACCTCTTTGGGTTGCACGCGCACGCTGAAATCGAACGAGCCCACACCGCCGGTGTACGAGGCCGGTCGCTCCGCCGGGATCGGACGCGCGATCACTTCCACGGGGTCCAGGGACAACTCAATCGGATGCGCATCGTAATTGGAGAAAAATCCGCGGAAGAACGGATCATCAAACGGTCCGCGCCCCCTCTCGCGCGAGCGTTGAACAAGGACTTGTATGCGGAGTTCAGGCGCAAGATGGATGGTGCCGGACGTCAACGGGCGAATCTGCGTTTGATACCGGCGCACATCATAAATACGATCGCCTACGATTTCGCGCACGGGACGCAGTTCCTGAAAAGGCTGGGTAGAGATGCCCGTGTCGGGCAGATTCATGAGGGACACATCGCGGCCAAGATTCAATTCGCGCGAGTAGATCGCAAGGGTCAAGGTGAAGGGTTCGTGGATGTAGACCCGATCCCTGTCCACTTCAAGCGTGGCGAATACCAGGTCGGACAGATCATGCACCGATTCCTCCCGTCCATCCGCATGGCGGGGCGCCACGACACGCAGGGTCCGGGCCGGAAGTTCAAATACTTCTCCGTCATGCTCATAGGCAAACGGACCGATTACATATTCTCCAGGCTGCAACGGAACAATCCTAAACCGGTAGGTCGTGGAGCGGCGATGTTCGAGCACGCCATTGACTTCCGTCCTCGAAAAGGTCTGTTCCACGGAGGGGCGCCCGACACGTAAGCCGGCGATCTCGGGCAGTTCGGGCGGCGCCGGCTGCCCCACATCATCGGCCTCGATGATGAACGCAAGATCGGCGGACTCTCCGATCTCCACGGCTTCCGGCGCCAGTTCCATGCGGACGTGCACCGCGTATGAGCGGCACGCCAGGACGAACGGCAGGACGAGGACAATCGCGTGCCTGACGCACCGCCATCCACGCCCGCGCACCACGCACGGCTCGCATGCTGTCTTGGCTTGTGACAATGCCATTACCAATCCTTCTCCACTATTTCTTCCGGCCCCAACTGCAACCGAAACTGGTCGCGCGTTTCCTGCTCTTCGTCGCGTAACGCGTCCAATAGTAACATAGCTTCTTCCTCTGTCATTTCCTCCATCGTGTCCGGCATGACCGCTTCCTCCGGCGACAGATCCGCCGACGGAGCCGCCTCATCCGGTTGTGGCGGCGCGGGCGCGGGTTCATCCTCTTCATGCGGATCATCCGGCGGCCGATCCGGTTGGGGCTCGGGTTCGGGTTCCCTTTCCTGTTCGTCTTCCCCCGGTTGCGGTTGTGGCTGCGGCGGTTGCTGGGCCAGCAAGGTTTCCAATTGTTCACGGAACCGGTCAGCCAATTCGTGGTTGATTTTCGCGTCGCGATCCACCGGATTCAGCATCAGCGCGTTGCGATAACTGTCTATGGCCCGTTCCGTCAGGCCCTTGGCGACATCAAGCTGTTCCTGCTCCGCCAAGACCCGCGCCTGTGCCAGCAACGCGTTGCCCCGATTGAAATGCGCAGACTGTTGGACGTCCAAATCCGTGGAGCGCAGCGCCTCCTGATACGTTGCGGCGGCTTCTTCGTAGCGGCCCTGCCGATACAGCGCGTTGGCCTCGTTATGGAGCGCCCGGGCCGAATCCAATCGGGCTTCACTCGCCAATTCGGCCGCCCGGCGAAAGGCCTCCGCCGCTTCCTGAAAGCGTTCCTCTTCGTATTCGCGCAGCCCTTCACGCATCGACGCGCGCGGCGCGTCGGCAACCGCCGGTCCCGCCATGCACACACCCGCCAGCAGGGCGGCCGTTGCTACGCGCGCGCGGCGGCCGGTCCGTCGCGTTCCGTCGCCCATCACCACCTCAACCACCAGCAACAACAACGCCACGCCGAGAAACCAGGCGAACCGATCTTCGTACGTGCGTATCATTTCCGTTTCCAGCATATCGCGCTGCAACGGGGCGATGCCTTGTTCATAAATACGGTCCACCCCGAAGTCTCCCGGCGTTGCGCGCACATACATGCCGCCCGTCCGCGCGGCCAATCGCTCCAACACATCCTCTTCCAGGCGCGTGCGGACAATGTTCCCTTCTCGATCCCGCAAAAACGTGGTGCGCCCCTGCTCGTCGGTTATCGGAATCAAATCCCCTTCCGGCGTCCCGACCCCTATGGCAAACACGCGAATATTGCGCCGCCGCATTTCATCAATCACGGTCAACGGATTGCCTTCGTGGTCTTCTCCGTCCGTCACCAGCAGAATCACGCGATCCGCCATCAAGTGATCGTCGAAGGACTTCATCGCATGGCGCAAGGCCTGCTCGATCGCCGTGCCGCCGCGCGGGACGATCCCCGCGTGTATGTCGTCGAGCATCATGAGGAACGCGCCGTAGTCGGTGGTAAGCGGGCAATAGAGATAACTGTCGCCCGCGAACGGGATCAATCCGATGCGATCGCCGCGCAATCGATTGACCAGATCGCGCACACCGAGTTTCGCCCGTTCCAATCGGTTCGGCCGGATATCCTCCGCCAACATACTGTTCGACGTATCGAACACCACCAGGATATCAAGCCCCATATGCCGGACTTCGATCCATCGTTCCCCCCATTGCGGACGCGCCAGCGCCACGGTGGCCAATGTCAACGCCGCCAGCCACACGATCAGACGCCAGCGCAGGCGTTTCACGCGTTGCGTCGGAAGCATCGACTGCAGGACGCGCTCGTCCATCACCGCGCGCAACCGGTTTTCGCGCAGCCGCATGAGGAGATACAGCATCACGCCGACGACGGGGACGGCCCAGAGCAGATGCAGAAATTGTGGCGCGCCCCACTGCATCACGGCCACCTCCCCAACCGAGCAAGCGCCAACACGCGTTCCAACGCGAGAAGCCCCACCGCCCACAGCAAGAACGGCATGAAATGCTCCTCGAACCGCGTGTACTCCTCCACTTCGATCTCGGTACGCTCCAGTTCGTCTATCTCCGCATAAATACGCGACAACGCCTCCGTGTCGTCCGCATGAAAATACTGCCCGCCCGTAATGTCCGCGATGCGTTTCAACTGCGCTTCGTCGAACACCGCCAATTGGTCCACATAGCGCCGCCCGCCAAACGGGTCGCGTACCGGGAACGGGGCATAGGTCTGCGTGCCCGCGCCTATGGCGTGCACGCGCACCCCAAGCGCCGCCGCTGCGCGCGCGGCGTTTTCGGGAGTTATGTTTCCGGTATTGTTCACCCCGTCGGTGAGCAAAACGATCACCCTGCTTTCGGCCTCGCTGTCGCGCAGCCGATTTAAGCCCGACGCAATAGCCGATCCGATGGCCGTACCGTCACGCACCATGGCAATCTCAATCCGGTTCACCTGTTGCAAGAGCCAGCCATGATCGAAGGTCAACGGCGCCATCACATACGGCACGCCCGCGAAGGCGATAACGGATATTCGATCGTCGCGGCGGCGCTGGATGAACTCCTTCGCCGCGTGCAGGCAGACCTCCATCCGGTTCACGCGTCGCCCTTCGAGATAGAAATCTTCCGCCAGCATGGACGAGGATACGTCGATCAGCAGCACGATATCGATCGCTTCACGTTGTACACGGCTTTCGTCCATGGCCTTCTGCGGCCGGGCCAGGGCCACGACCATCAGGACCAAGGCCGCACCGTACAATACCGGCAGCGCATGCCGCGCGTACGTCACCCAGGAATGGGGCAAGCCGCGCAAGGCCCGTCCGTCACTGAAACGCAGCGCCGGGCGTCGTCGGGCGCTGAAACGCAGCCAGACCAAAGGCGGGACAAGCAGAAGCAGCAGCAACATCCATGGATGCACGAAGTTCATTTGTTCTTCGCCTCCGGCGCTTCTTCCTTTTTTGTCTCAACAATCAGCCGTTCGGCCGCCTCCAGCGCCGCCCGCATATCGTCCGTACCGGGCCGGAAGCGTGCGAATTTTACCAAATCGCTCTGCTCCAGAAACTCGCGCACGTGCGCTTGTTGTTCCGCCGTCAACACGCGGGCATTCGCCGCGTCGCGAATAAACTCTTCGGTCGTGGACTCCGGCGCCCTGATCTGAAACCGGTCTTCCAGATACCGTCGCACGATGCCGGACAATTCGGTGTAGAACGGATCAACCTGATCGTTCTCGATGTAACGCTTCTCGCGAAGCATGCGCAGCGCGTTCAAGGCCGTCTCATGGGCGGGCCGCGGCGGGGCCTGCTGGAGGACCGTTCGCGGCTTACTCAACACGCGCGCCACAATCAGGCCCAACGCCAAGGCCAATACCGCGATGGCCACCAGGACCGGCACCCAGCGTGGGAGACGGACCGGCCATGCCAACGGAGGCCGAATCGGCGCAAGCTCCGTTTCATCGTCCTCGAGCAAGGAGACCACTTCCAACACCGCACCCGGGAACTCGCGCACCACGGGCTCTTCCTCGCCGATGACGAATTGCACGGTCCCCGTCGCCACGCCATGCGCGCCCAGTTCGAAGGACGTGAGGTGATAACGATGCACCGTTTGTGCGAGTTCCTCGTTTATCGCGCGTCGCACAACGGCCCGGTCGCGCACGGTTAACGCCTGGATCTCCGCCGGATCGGGCGCGACAACGCGCGCTTCCGGCGGATGCGTCGCGGCGATTTCCAGACGCACCACATCGCCCACGGTGATCCGGTTCGTGCTCAACGTCACGGATACCTCATACGGCTCGGTCGGCGCCGGCGGCTCGACCCGCGCACAGCCCGCGAAGCCGACCACAAGCCACAACGCCGCGAGCAATCGCAGCCCGAAACTGCCTCCTCGCTGTTTTGTGTGGGTAGCACATAGGGCGCATTGCCGTAGGGGCTTCGCTTGCGAAGACCGGGCACAACCCACACACGCGGTCCGCGCAAGCGCGGCCCCTTCGAAGAGCCTATGGGAAGGCCCAAAATCGAAAAATCCCAAGGGGACAGCAGCCCTTTGAAAAGCGCGCTTTGAGCGTGCCATCCACCGCCTGACGGCGGCGGCTACGAAGAAGGGAGCAATGTAGCCGCGCCCGTGAGGGCGTGGATTGTGTAGCCATACGTTCTTCATCTGGCTTACAGGGGAGCGGCATCCCCGGCATACCCACACCAAACAGCGAAGAGCCTCGAATATCGAAAATCGAAAATCCATCACGTTCTCATTCTTTGTTCGCGCATACGGAAGAAACGCATCAGGGCGCGGTCGTATTCCTCGCCCGCATACACCTCAATGGTGTCGATACCGCTCTTGCGCAACTGGTCGAGCATGTCGCGGCGGCGCGCCGCCTGCATGGAAGCGAGACGGCGGAGCGTGCGTCGGTTCGAGGTATCGATTAAATGACGCGTCCCTGTTTCCGCGTCTTCCCATTCGATCAGACCGGCGCGCGGCCACATCTGTTCGCGTTTATCGCCCACAATCACGCCGATCAGGTCATGGCGCCGCGCCGTAATGCGCAACGGTTTCCGGATCGATTCATCGAAAATGAAATCGCTGATCAAGAACGTCACCGCACGGCGCGGCGATACGTGATTCAGGAAATCGAGCGCGGGCTTCAATTCGGTGCCGCGTCGACGCGGCTCGAAATAGAGCACGTCACGGATCAAGCGCAGCACGTGCGACACGCCTTTGCGCGGCGCGATGTAATGTTCCACCTCGTCGGTGAACAACACCAAGCCGACCCGGTCGTTATTTTGTATGGCCGAGAAGGCCAGCAGCGCCGCCAGTTCGGCGGCCAGATCCTTCTTCAATTGCGGCGTGCTACCGAAATCGTTTGAGGCGCTGATATCCACCAACAGCATCACCGTCATTTCGCGTTCTTCGATGTACTTCTTGACGAACGGATGCCCCATGCGCGCCGTTACGTTCCAATCGATGGCGCGGATATCGTCGCCCGGCACGTATTCCCGCACCTCATGGAATTCCATCCCCTGCCCCTTGAAGACGCTGTGATAATGGCCGGAAAACACATCCGACACCATGTGCTTGGTGCGGATCTGTATGCGTCGGATCTTTTTGAGGACTTCTTTTGGGATCATGAACAGCAACGCTATTTTCGATTTTCGATTTTCGATTTTCGATGTGGGACGTTGCGCCGCGCCGTCTTCTTTGATGCCGCCATGATGGCGGTGAGTTCTTCCGCCTCTTGATGGAGCGGCTCAACGAGCGCCGGCGCCATGAGTCCGCTCTCCATGACCATTTCGAGCCAGTAGGCCGTTTCGTCGGCCTCTTCCTCCACGTTACCGAGCTTGGCCACGAATTCCGCTAACGACCGCCCTCGACAGGCGGCTCGGTAGTTGGCACCCACCGAAGTTCCAGACCGCAGCACTTGGCGACCCAGCACCCGTCCCGCGTCGGTGTTCGGTAGCGCGTCCACGAGCTTCACAATTCGCAAGCCGAATTGCTTCGTGCGCTTCTTTATGTCCTCTCGATTCATGATTGCTCCTCAAATCGAAAATTGGAAATCGAAGATCGAAAATTACGGCACCGGCAGTTCGTTCAGGATTCGCTGAATCAGCGCGTCCGAGGTCAGCTCTTCCGCTTCCGCTTCGTAGGAGACAATGATCCGATGCCGCAGCACGTCCGGCGCAATGGATTTGACGTCCTGCGGGGTGACATACCCGCGCCCGTTCAGGAAGGCGTGCGCACGTGCGCCGATAGTCAGGTAAATGGTCGCGCGCGGAGAAGCGCCGTAGCGCAGATAATCGCGCAGGTTCAACTGATACCGGTCAGGCTCGCGCGTGGCGAAGATGATGCTCAAGATGTAGTCCTTGATCTTGTCGTCCACATAGATGTCGTCTACGAGACCGCGCGCGCGCAACAGCGCGTCGGGCTCGATGACGGGCCTCACATCAAACGACTTTTCGGTAACCGCCATGGCGTCGAGGATCTTTCGTTCTTCCTCGAAGCTGGGATATGTGATTTTCAGCTTCAGCATGAACCGGTCCACTTGCGCTTCGGGCAGCGGATACGTGCCTTCCTGTTCGATCGGGTTTTCCGTGGCGAGCACGAGAAACGGCTCGGGCAGACGGAAACTCTCGTGGCCGATGGTTACCTGGCGTTCCTGCATGGCTTCCAGCAAGGCGCTTTGGACTTTGGCCGGCGCCCGATTGATTTCGTCGGCAAGAATGATGTTCGAAAAGATCGGGCCCTGTTTGATGGTAAACTCGCCGGACTTGGGGTTGTAGAT
>SKZA01000018.1 GCA_007127595.1 Kiritimatiellia bacterium | reverse complement strand
TGGCGCCTTTCCGCCACGCCTCGTACGTGCCGTCGATGTATACCGGCACAACCGGGACACCCGCCTTCGCAATGAGAAATCCCACCCCGCCTTTCGGTTTCTGCAGGTTTCCGTCCAACGTGCGCGTACCTTCGGGAAACAAACAAACCACCTTCCCGCTTTTCAGGCCCGACAATGCGCTGCGCAAGGCCGCCAGATCGCCTTTCGTCCGGTCGATGGAGATCGTGCCGATCTTCCGATACCACCAGCCCAGGATCGGGGCGCGAAAGAGCGTGTCGCGCGCCATAAAATGCACCACCCGATGCGGAATGCCTACGCCCACCATGGGCGGATCAAGAAAACTGGCGTGATTGGGCGTGAGTATGCAGCCGCCCTCGCGCGGCACATTTTCGCTGCCATACCCCTTGAAGCGGAAGTACAACTTCGACAGCAGACGAACAACATCCTGCACCCACCAGTAAAGAGGATGGCCGCGTTCGCGCTTCATGCCTGCGCCCGATAGGCATTGACCTCGTCCACGATCCGGTCCACAACCTCGTCAATGGTCATGCCGGTCGTGTTGACGACTTGCGCCCCCAGGGGAATCTGGAGCGGCGCGGTCTTGCGCGTGCTGTCGATGGTGTCGCGACGTTTCAGCGAGGTGAGCACCTGTTCCACGTCGCCCTTTCCTTCCGTTTCCTGCAGTTCCTTCGCGCGCCGCCGCGCCCGTTCTTCGGGATCGGCGTCGAGATAGTACTTGAACGTTGCGTCGGGAAAGACCACCGAACCGATGTCGCGCCCTTCCATGACCAAATCGCCGAACTCCGCCGTCTCGCGTAGTCGTTCCACCATGAATACGCGCACTTCCGGAATGACGGCGATATCGGCCACCCGTTCCCGCACGGGTTCGGAGCGCAGATGATCGGTTGGATCCTCATTGTCGATGGTGAATTTCAACACGAGATCTTCTATAAAGAATTCCCAATTCGTGTTGTTCATCAGGTCGATAACCGCCTCGGCGTTTTTCACGTCAACGCCTTCTCGAACCGCCTTCCAGGTCGCGCCGCGATACAGTGCGCCGGAATCAACGTACATGACCTTGAGCTTCTTCGCCGCCTCGCGGGAGACGGTGGATTTGCCGGACGCCGAAGGGCCGTCAATGGCGACAATCAGTTTGGCAGTACTATTCGACATGGCCTCCCAATCGTATTAGGTCGTCCCAGAATCCCGGATACGACGTTTCAATGCAGTTCACATGTTTAATGGTCAACGGCGCGTCGCTGAAAAGGGCCAGCACGGCCATCGCCATGGCAATGCGATGATCGCCGTAACTGTCGGCCATGCCGCCGGTCTGCACACGGGCGGGACCGCTGATTCGCATCCCGTCCTCCATCTCTTCCACGTTCACGCCCATCACCTTCAAATTCTCGCACATGGTTTGAATCCGGTCGGATTCCTTCACGCGCAGTTCTTTCGCATCCTTGATGACGGTTTCCCCTTCCGCCAACGCGCCCGCAACGGCCAGAATCGGAATCTCATCGATGAGGTTCGGAATCTCCGCCCCTTCGATGACCGTGCCCTTCAACTTCGTGCCCGATACGCGTACCTCGCCCGCCGGATCGCCTTCATCGCGTTTCTTTTCCGGATAGACTTTGATTTTTGCGCCCATCCGCTTCAGGACCTCGATCACGGCGGTGCGCCGCGGGTTCAGCCCGACATTCTTCAAGGTGACCGACCCTCGTCGATGCGCCGCCGCGGCGATCATCCAGAACGCGGCCGACGAGATGTCCCCCGGAATATTCCATGCGCGTGCATGCAGTTCGGGTCCATTCGGTCCGAATCCCTCAACCGTGATCTTGTTTCCTTCAATCTCCACCGGCAAGCCGAGTTGACGCAATATCCATTCCGTATGATCGCGTGTCGGATGGGGCTCAATGATCGTCGTCACTCCCTCCGCGCGCAGAGCCGCGAGCAGTATGCTCGATTTGACCTGAGCCGATGCGACCGGCATTTCATATTCGATTCCCTTTAAAGACGCGCCCGTCACACGAATTGGCGCGCATCCTTTCGGACCCGTCAATTCAATCTTCGCTCCCATCCGGCTCAACGGTTCCTCGATCCGGCGCATGGGCCGGGAGCGGAGCGATTCGTCGCCGGTCAAAACGGCGGAGATGTCGTAGCCGGACAGAAAACCGGTAAGCAGGCGAATGGCCGTACCGGAATTGCCAAGATCCAGCTGAGTCGCCGGCTCCAGCAATTTGCCAGACGTGCCGTGAATGTACAGGTCGCCTTCGCGCGTCAGGTGGGTGCGCGATCCGAGCGCTTCCATTGCCTTTAGCAACCCGACGCAATCGGCGCTGTTAAGAAAGCCGTGCACACGAGAAATGCCTTTCGACACGGAGGCCAACATACCGACGCGATGCGATATACTCTTATCGCCCGGCACGGTGAGGGTGCCGGCGAGCTTGGCGCACGGAGAGACCGTGGCCGTGTCGGGTTTGTGTAATGTCAAAACCATGAACGTCAATCAACCGGACTATGCCGCATCAACGCGCGCCGACAATCCCGGCTTACTTCCAAGAATCGTTTTATCTTCTCAAATTCTTTCGCTTCCATCCAGCCAATCAATTGATCCAGTTCGGAGCGAAACGCCTTCAACTCCATGCTGATCGCTTTGGCGTTCGTGCTGACTATATCATGCCAGATATCGGGTGAACCTTCCGCCACGCGACTCGTATCACGAAAACCCGTGCCGCAGAAACGACCGATATGATCCGGCGCTCCGTCCCGTCCGGCCGTGGCTGCAAGCAGCGACGCCGCCAGATGCGGCAGGTGACTCGTTCGCGCCATGAGCCGGTCATGTTCCTCAGCCGTAATGACCGAGACATGCGCGTCCAGATCCGTCCAGAACGATTCCACCGTTTGCACGGCGCGTTGCTCGCGTACGGGATCTTCCGGTGTCACGACCACCAGCGCCCCAGCATACAGATTGGCCCGCGCGGCATCAATTCCTTGCTGCTCGGATCCGGCCACGGGATGGCTCCCCACAAAGACGGCGCCGGTGCCGGCAATGGCGGCGTTCACCTTGTGCGCCAGTTCGGCCTTGGTACTTCCGACATCGGTCAAGATGACGCCTTTCTTGAGCCCCTTGGCCGACTCCTTGACCAAGGAGGGAATGGTAAGAATCGGGGTGCAATAGATCACCAGATCGGCGTCGCGCACGGCCTCCGCCGGATCGGAAAAGACCTCATCCGCGATTTTTCGATCGAGCGTTTCCTGCCGGGTTTCCGGTCGGCGCGCATAGGCGGTGATCACGCCATCGAAGCCGCGCGCTTTAAGCCCCAGCCCCAGCGAACCGCCCATCAATCCCATCCCCATTATGGCAATGCGTTTCATTCTACACCGCCTGCAACACGTCCACCAACGCGTCGAGAAACCGCGCGTTCTCTTCTTCCGTGCCTACCGTGACCCGCACATATTCCGGCAAACCATACCCGTCCATGGGCCGCACGATCACATGCGCCTCCTGCAAGGCTTCAAACACCTCGCGCCCCTTCCCCACGTCCACCAGCATGAAATTCACGCACGACGGCACATATCGGATGCCGACCTTATCCAGGGCGCCCGCCAACTGGTCCAAACCGTCACGCACCATGCGGCGGGTTGCTTCGACGTGCGCCTGATCCTGCAAAGCGGCGGCGGCGGCGACCTGCGCCATATAATTCACATTAAACGGCTGGCGCGCACGGTCCAGCAACGAGATCAACTCATCGGAGCCCAATGCATAACCGATCCGTAATCCGGCCAAGCCATAGGCCTTCGAGAAGGTGCGCAAAACACACACCTTGCGCCCTTCCCGGACGTAGCGCAGCGTGTCCGGCTGTTCCTCGGGCGGCAACAACTCGATATACGCCTCGTCAATCACGGTCAGCACATGGTCCGGCACCTGGTCCATGAACCGGTCCAACGCGTCCGATGGCACACACGTACCGGTAGGATTGTTCGGATTCGCGATAAACACGAGCTTGGTCGCCGGAGTGATCGCCTCGCGCATGGCGTCCAAATCGTGGGTGAAGCCGTCCATCGGCACGGCGACCGTCTCCGCTTTAAAGAGCATGGCCATCAACTTGTAGATGACGAAGGCGCGTTCAGACATGACGATCTGGTCGCCTTCGGACAAGAAAACGTGTCCCAACAGCTCGATCAATTCATTGCTGCCGTTGCCCGGCAAGATGTGCGACGGTTCCAGTCGCAGTTGCGACGCGAGGGCTTCGCGCAGGTAGTAGCAACCGCCGTCCGGATACAGATGCATACGCGCGGCCTCGTTGCGCATCGCCTCAAGCGCATGCGGCGATGGACCCAACGCATTCTCGTTCGACGCGAGCTTGATGATGTCGTCGATACCGTCCAACCCCAGTGCACGCGCCACCTCTTCCAGCGGGCGGCCCGGCTCATAATTCGGCAGATTCGTCATCCACGGTTTCGGGACCGGCTTCATGACTCCGCTTCCCCGACCACCGCCTTGGGATACGAGCCCAAAACGGCCAGGACGGCGCAATGCTCCTTCATGGCCTCAAGCGCTTCCTGCACCTTCCGGTCCGAAGCGTGCCCTTCCACGTCCACGAAGAACAGGTATTCCCATTGCCGCGTCTTGTTCGGGCGCGATTCGATCTTGGTCATGTTGAGTCCGTGACTACGCAACACGTCCAAGGCCGAACACAGCGCGCCCGCTTTATGCTGCACACCGAAATAGATCGACGTCTTGTCA
>SKZA01000219.1 GCA_007127595.1 Kiritimatiellia bacterium | reverse complement strand
CGATCAAGTGTGTCGTCAGAAAACCGTCCTGTCCGACCGCGCCGGGTGTGAGCGACAGCTCGGCGATTTTGCGAGCGATAATATTCAGATCGGCCGCTTCCTGTGCATTCTTTCCCATGACCTGGAAAAAGCCCGTGTCGTCGATCAAGTGATAGTCATCGTGGCCGGCGTGTACGTTGAGCGTCGACTTGGTGATGGCGCGGCAGCCGATGTTTAAAATATAGGGAAGCCGTTTGCCGACCGCCGGATACAGCGACTCGTGCATATACGCGATGCCCTGGCCGGACGAGAAATTGGAAGCGCGTAATCCGCTCATGGACATACCCGCCGTGACGGCCGCGGCGGCGTGTTCGCCTTCCGGTTCGAAGAAGATCAGCGGGCGGCCCGAGATGTTAATGTGCCCCGCCGCCGTGGCTTCCGCCCAGTATTCGCCCATCTGCGTGGAAGGCGTGATGGGATAGGCGCCGGCCGCGTCGCTTGATTCCCGTTCGCACATGATCACGGCGGTATTGCCGTCCAATGCGTCGAGGGTGCCCGGGTATTTCGCTTTGTGTTCCTTTGCGCTCATGATGCGTGTCCTTCTTTGACTTTTATGTGTCTGCTTTAAATCCTGTCTAACTTCCGCGGTATTCAGTGTTCAGTTTGTTGTTCTCGTGCCTCTCTCACTGAACACTGAACACCGAACACTGACCACTTCTTCATCCATCCCCAATCGGCAGCGGCGTCTTTCTCACGATCTTCTTCGCCGCGGCGCCTTTGATGGCCCGATCCTTCTCCAGCCATACGATCGCGCCGGTCGGGCAACGTTCGATTGCCACCGGATCGGCCTGATCATTCTTCGAGTAATCGACAACGGCGAGATTGTTCTCCATGCGAATCACTTCCGGGAGGTCCATCGCGCAACGGCCGCACGCGTTGCAGGCCACTTCGCATTCGGCCAGTGCCGCGTCGCCTTCCTGCAGATTCTTGCAGGCCACCCAGAGCTTGTGACTGACCGGATGCAGGCTGAAGAGATCGAGCGGGCAGGCAATGACGCAGTCGTTGCAGGCCGTGCACTTGTCTTCAATCACGACGGGCAAACCGAACTCGTTCATGTAGATGGCGTCGAAAGTACAGGATTCGTCGCAATCGCCCAGGCCGAGGCAACCCCACGCGCAGGCTTTCCCGCCGCCGCCCGCCGCCACGGCGCCCCGACAGGATTCCACGCCGGCGTAGCGCGCGCGCATCTTTGCCACATGCGTGCCGCCCGCACAGGCGAGACGCGCGACGATCTTTTCCTGTTGGCCCAGCGCGACACCAAGGAAGTCCGCGATGTCCTGATTGGCTTCGGCGGTGTTGACCGTACATTTCGAGGGAGGCGCTTCGCCTTTTACGACCGCTTCGGCGAAAGCGCGGCATCCGGGATATCCGCAGGCCCCGCAATTGGCCGCAGGCAGCATCTCTTCGACGTCATTGATCCGGGGATCTTCATGGACGTACAGTTTGCGCACGGCCAGGGCGATCACGGTGGCAAGAATGCCGCCGAGAATGACCATGAAAATCACGGCCGGCGTCACCTGTTCGAGAAGTGCCATGCGCCCCCTTGTATGAATGCTTGATAACGAAATCCCATCTCTTACAGCACTGTAAAATGGGGGTTATGACACCACAATCGGGGGTGTGCCCAGTATGGGCATAGGGGATTCGCTGAAGGAGGGCGGGGGAGAGGGTTTTAGGTTGTGGGTTTTGGGTCGGAGGAGCGGGGGGCGGTGACCGATGGTCGCGGATAGATCGCCCTTGTCTGTGAAACCTTATTCCGGAGCGAGGCTCTGTCCGACGAAGGAGGACCAGCCGCAGGGACTGCGAGCACCCCCCCTGCGGGTGGTCCCGAAGCGGGACACACCCGCGCTCCGATTTACGAGGTATCTCATACTCGAAAAATCCGACTGCGATCGGAGGCGGGACTGAACCCTGAACCCTGAACCCCTAATACAACAACTCCGCCCGGCGATCTTCCGTTAAGCTCACTCTTCTGCCCCAGGGGACTTTTCCATGGAGGGCCGGCGGAATATGGACAACGCTTTCTGTATATGGCATCGTATGACGAGTGGGGAGACGGAATTATGCCGGTAATTGCTCGATTTTACGGTATCTTGATTAAGATGTATTTTCGAGAACATGGTGTGCCCCACTTCCACGCCATTTATGGCGAGTATAACGGCGTCTTTGAGTTGAGTGGCTTGGAAATGATTGAAGGTGATTTGCCACAGAGGGCTCAAAGATTGGTGAGAGAGTGGGCGGCGAAGTACAAGATGGAGCTTTCGGCCATGTGGGAATCGCAGGATTTCAGGCAACTACCGGGACTTGATTAGAATGGCAATAACCACGACATACCCAAAGATAAGACATGTGGTGCCTCTGGCGGACAAAGTATTGAGGATCGAGTTCGCCAATGGTCAAGTGCGGCTTTATGACTGCAAACCGTTACTTGATACGGAACCTTTCGTGTCCTTACGCGATGAGTCGTTTTTCCGAATGGCGCATGCCGAAACACATGGATACGGGGTCGTGTGGAATGATACCGTTGACTTGGCCGAGTCGGAGGTGTGGTTGAACGGAAAACCCGTTTGAACCCCTAATACAACAACTCCGCCCAGCGATCTTCCGCGATCAGCGCCTCTTTTCTATCCGCCCAGCGCTTGGGCGAGCCCATCAGCGAGCCGAACAATTCATCCAGATGCTGGCCGATGGCGCGCAGGCCCGCCACATAGACATAGGTGTTCGATTGCTCCAACAGTTTAAGCAGTTCGTCGCCCCGCTCGGAATACGCGCCGTCCCATGCGATCGGATCGGCCCAGTTGGGCGGTGGACTCAAGGCGCGCAACGCTTCAAACGTTTCTTCGTCGAAATAGAGGAGGGCGTCGCGCTTCGGATCATTCGTATAGAGGACGTCCAGCCCGGTGCGCGTGCCGTAAAAGACTCGGACGAGTCCTTTCCAGTCCGGTCGATCGCGATGCAGCTTTTTCAGAAACGCGCGAAACGGCGCGATCCCCGGTCCGGCGCCGATCAAGATTAATGTGGCATCGTCTTCCTTTGGCGCTTCAAACGGAATGCCGCACGGTCCGGTGATCTGAAGCGGTTCGTCCGGCGTCAGGTCGCAGAGATAATTGGAGGTGATCCCCTTGTAGACGAGACCCGTTTCCGGATCTTTCTGAACATGACGCCGCACGCAGATAGTGAAACGGGGATACCCGTCATCGCTCTTCGTGGGAATATCCGCGATACTGTACCAGCGCAAATGCCAGGGTTCGGGCGATGACCCATGCATGGGCGCCAGGACGCCGATGCTCTGTCCGACGTCGGCCACGAAATCCTGTTCCTGAACCTCAATCACGAGTTCCCGGACCTCATCCGGTTGTTCGCTTTCTGTCGGCAACAAATGCCGGTTGGAGATCAGCACAGCGGGATGGTGTTTTGTGGATTTGACTCTAATCGCGGATGCCTGCGTCATGTTAATTCCTCTTGGTTGCACAACACGCTGACTTTCTTCCAAGAATACGTGACACCGTTCCGGATTGTATCAGGGCGCCTGCTGAACAACCTTTAGGGGAAATGCCGATGACAACCGTCCTGTCCACTCGCAAAGCTCAGACACTTGATGTCCGCAATGAAATCCGGCACCCTCTTTCTTTGTAAGCGACGGCCTCGATCTGCCCGAACGAAGTGTAGACGATCATGCGCAACGAGCGGAACACGGAACGAAACGTGCAGGCGCCATGGCCCGCTGTGGCGGCATTGGGATGGGCCTGCCAGATCGGACAGATCCTGCTCTTGCGCGAATTCCTGATGGTCTTCCACGGCAACGAGTTGTCCATCGGGATCATCCTGTCCGCGTGGATGCTCTGGGTCGGGATCGGTAGCCGCTGGGGCGCCGCCGCCGTGGAGCGAGCGCGCGATCCATATCGCCTCCTTGTCCTTTCCGCCGCAATCATCGGGGGGCTCCTGCCACTGACGCTACTGGCCATTCGCCTACTACGGGGCGCTTTTGATGTCTTGCCCGGCACGTATCTGTCCATCATGGATATGGTCTACGCCTGCCTGCTGATTATGGCGCCGATCTGTCTCGTATTCGGATGGCAGTTTATCTTGCTGGCCCGTCTGTGGCGCGAATACGAAAGCCGCACCGATACCCATGCGGCGGCCAATGCCTATATTGTTGAGGCCAGTGGAAATGTGGTGGGCGGGATCATTTTCACGTTCGTGCTGGTGCATCGCACCGATCCATTGCAAGGGGCCGCGTTGATCGCGGCGGTGATGCTTGGCGCGTATCTGCTCGTACATTGGCATCGGGGCGGCTCGGGCAAAACAGCGCCGCGCCGCGCGTTTCGTCTCGCGACGGGTCTGCTCTTGTTGGCTACGGTCGCGGCGGTGTTCCCGTCCCTGCAACGGGTGGATGACTGGGCGTACCGACAGCAATGGCGTCATTTCGCGCCTGACCATGTACTTGTCGATAGTCGTCTCTCCAGATACGGACGCATTGCTGTGGCGCAGCGCGAGGACCAGTACAGTTTCTTTCAAAGCGGGCATCTCGTCTTTTCCGCGGCCGGCCCGGAAGCGGACGCCCCCGCACTGGAGGAGCTCGAGGGCGCCATCCTCGCGCACTTCGCCTTGGTTCAACACGCCGCACCGGAGCGCGTCCTCCTGATCGGCGGCGGCATGCGCGGCATGCTTCGTGAAATGGCGCGCCATCCTTTGCAGCGGATTGATTATGTCGAATTG
>SKZA01000171.1 GCA_007127595.1 Kiritimatiellia bacterium | reverse complement strand
GTCACGAAACTGTCCGACTTCGTCGCGTCATACACCTATACCCTCAACACGAATCACCAGATCATGGCCTACAGCGCGGTTGGGGTGTCGAACAGTCTGCCGCCGTTTAGCATCGAGTACACGCTCGATCCGGCCGGCGAGGTGATCGGGTCAACCGATAGTCTGGGTATTACCGTCGCCAGCACGCTGGACGTTAAATACGAGCTCGCGGACCGGACTTGGGAATGGCCGGGACAGTTTGAAGCCCGAGTCGATATCACGCGCGACTTGCGCGCCATGCCCGTGCGGGTGGATCGCTATGCCTCATTGACGGCGACCACCGCGTCGGTGGTGTCCTTCATGGAGTGGAATCATGATCGCGACTTGGTCTCGCTGCGACACGAACAGGGCGCCAGCTCCAATGCCGTGGCGGACTATGTTTATTCCTATACGCCCGCGCGTTGGCTGACCCAAATGGTGTTCAACGCCGAGACCTTCCTCTATGAGCATGATCCGATTGGGCAGTTGCTATCGGTCGAGCGGTCCTTGGGCGACGACGAAGTCTTCGTCTGGGATGACGGGAATCCGGTGGGCTCGAATGTCGTGGTCGGGTTGGCAAATCGCTTGCTGCAGCAGGGTGACCTGGTGATGACGTACGATTTGGAGGGGAACATGATCGTGCGTAGCAACGTGGTTTCCGGCCAGCACTTCATCCTTGAGTATGACTTGGCCAATCAAGTGGTTCAGATTGAAGAGCGCGACGGCACCGGAGCGCTGGTCAATACGGTTGAGTATTGGTACGACGCCTTTGGTCGTCGCGTGGCGCGGATCTTGAACGGAGTGCCGACCTACACCGTCTTCGATTTCTCTCAGCCGCACGCCGATTTGGATGCCAGCACGAATGTCGTGGCTGTGTACCTGAACAGCGACGAACAGGACCTGCGCTTTGGCCGGTATCGCGTTGGCGAAGAGGTGCATTGGTATCTCGCGGATCGCTTGTGGAACGTGCGCCAGATTGCGGACGCGCAGGGGAATGTGATTGCGGAGGTGGACTATGAGGCCTTTGGCTTGCCGATTTCCAACAGTGCCCCCGGTATTACCGATCGCTTCTTGTGGGCCGGTCGCGAATACGAGGAGGTCGGGAGCTTGTATTACTTCTACTTCCGGCACTATGACCCGGTGTTGCGACGCTTCACCTCTCAGGATCCAGTCGGATACCGGTTAGGCGAATACAATATGTATCGCTACGCGTACAATAACCCCGTCGACGAAATCGATATCCTCGGCTTTGGCCCGGCCGTTGAATATCCGTGGCCGCTGCTGATCCAGTCGTTCATTGCCGGTTGCCTAGTGAGCGTCGCGGAATCGCTGGTCTGTGACGGCGTAAAAGCCCTCGGAGCGGGCTTGGCTGATGCCGCCGGTTACGGTGGTGGAGCCAGCGGTGGCAGCGGCGGCGGTGGCAGTGGCAGCGGCGGAGGACCGGGCGCTGGTGGCGGCCCAACCGTCATCTCGGACTCGAAGGGCGATTTCAAGGCCACCGGCTATCTGTGGGACTGCGCGATTGGCGGAGCCATTAATGCTGTAACCGGCGGCATGGCCGCGGGCGCGGGTGGGCGCGGCTTCAAGGGCATGGCGCGCGAATACTCGGTCTACGGTGAGCAACTGGCAGTCAACAGAGCCGTGCGTCGCCATAACGTGAGCACCTTTAAGGATGCGGTAACGCCGTCCGGTTTAGCCATGAGTGCGGCCCAATGTGCTGTCGGTGCGGGCATGGATGCGATGCTTGGCAATAACAAGCCCGGCGATGGATATACCAAGATCTTTGAAAATGGGCTGAAGCTTGG
Source organism: Kiritimatiellia bacterium (assembly GCA_007127595.1). Taxonomy (GTDB): domain Bacteria; phylum Verrucomicrobiota; class Kiritimatiellia; order SLAD01; family SLAD01; genus SKZA01. The sequence goes on along the minus strand of SKZA01000171.1, from coordinate 2,946 downwards.
ACTCTTCTAACTAACGCGACGGCGTAAAATCGAGTGCTGAAAGTAGCAGGCTCTTCTGTAGGGCTGTCGGCAGTGTGGCTGTGAAATATTCACCACGAAGCTCACGAAGAGCACGAAGGAAGAATCAGCCGCCATCCCAACCGATATCGTGACACCCTCGTTCAAGTGGGCTCCTATATCCCTCCCGAGCCACGCTATATCGGCACACTTGTGGACGAGCTATTCCAAGTCCTTCCCTAGATTCCGCATCCACTGATCTGCGCAATCTGGTTGCATAACGAATTGATTCGTATTCACCCGTTTGTCGACGGGAACGGACGGATCGGGCGCATGGCCAAGAACTGGCTACTCATGTATGAGCTGTACCCACCCATCTTCATTTACGGATTATCCGATCGGCAACGATACATTCGCTACATTGAGGAAAGCTTTCATGATCTGGAACGGGATCCGGACACCTTTCATCCCGCTGCACACATTTTCTTTGAAGATGAACTGCGGCGTGTCAAAGCCGGCACCGGCTTTCTCCTTGCTCGTCTACAACGCGATGTCGAACAAGACTTTGGCTTGGAAGACCGCGACCTCCGGCCATATGTATAAGCGATGTGGGAAGATATACCCCATCTGACTGTATCTTGACTCTGCTGGCAAGCTGGAGTAGCCTGACCCTCTGTCGTCGGGGCGATGGGAGCAAACGAGGAGATTTTATACCATGCAGATCCAACAGGAATCAGCGCTTGGCGCGCATCTTTTTTCTGCGATGCTGGATCTCGCGTAGAAGCGGAGTCCACCCTCCGCAACGGTTGATCATCTCCCATGTTGTTGATCTTTGCCAATTTTCTAGCCGGGCTGGGCCTTTTCTTCACGGGGGTCAGCCTGGTGTCCCGGAACTTCAGGCACATGTCCGGGAGGCGCTTTCGCCTTGCCATCGCCCGCTGGACCGATCGCGATTGGCAATCGAGCGGGATGGGACTCGTGGCCGGCGCTGTTCTGCAAAGCACCTCCGCGCTTACCTTCATCATCATCGGCATGATTTCCAGTGGCCTGATCACGGTTCGCCGAGCCCTTCCCATTATCGTCTGGGCGAACATCGGCGTCTCGGCGTTGGTTTTCCTTGCTGTCCTCGACATTGACCTGCTTGTGCTCTTTTTGCTGGGGGTGGCCGGTCTCGGCTATGCCTTCAACAAACCGGCCCAGTATGCCTCGCTGGTGGGCGTCCTGTTGGGCATAGGCCTGCTCTTCCTGGGGCTTGGCATGATGCAGTCCGGGGCGGCACCGCTTCGGGAGTTCGCGTGGTTCGAAGCCGTTCTTCTGCATACCCGGAACTCGTACTTCCTCGGGTTCTTGATCGGGGCGGTCTTTTCGATTCTTACCCAGTCCGCCGCCGCGACGTCGATCGTCGCCATCACTATGACTGCAGCCGGGCTTTTCACCTTCGAGCAGACCATGATGATCATCTATGGCACCAACGTCGGATCGAGCATCATGACGGCCTTTCTTTCAGCGGGCATGAAGGGCACTAGCAAGCAGTTTGCGGCCTTTCAGGTCGGTTTTAACTTCACCGGGGCGCTTCTCTTCGTTCCCCTTTTCTATGCTGAGCAGACCCTTGGCATCCCGTTGATCAAGGCCTTGGTGCATGGCGTATCGAGCACCCTCGAACAGCAGATGGCTTTTGTTTACCTTTTCTTCAATTTGTTTGCCGGTCTGGTCCTCATGCTTCTGTATGCCCCCATAGCGAGCGTGCTGTGCCGCGTCTGGCCGCCCACAGACGAAGAGGACGCGTCCAAGATGGCGTTCATTCATGACCAGGCTCACCTTTACCCGGAAAGCGCTCTTGACCTCATCCACCGGGAACAGCTACGCCTGATGAAGCGCCTCCCCGCCTATATGGCTCCCGCCCGAAAAGGCCGCATGCCCGAGGCCGCCGACACGCCCAGCCTCGAGAGCCGTCACCGCGCCTTTTGCGCGGTCGCCGCTGAAGTTCAGGCCTGCTTCGGGGAACTCGTCGATCAGTCGCTGGACTCCACCACATCGGCGCGGTTGCTCAACACCCAGAACCGACTCAGCCTCATTCAATCGATCGAAGAGAACGTCTTCCTCATGGTATCCACCTTGGAAACCAGTGCTTTTGAAGAAGGCGCGACCCCGCTTGTCCACGGTATCGTGGAGGGGTTGGACGCCCTCTTGCTCACCGCAATCGACGCCTTGGAGTCCGGCGAGGCCATGGATCTGGACCTGCTCCGAAGCGCGACGGAAGATCGCGGCGACACCATGGAGCGTATCCGCAAAGTCTACCTCTACAGTGAGAGCGGCCTCGAATTGCAGGCAAAAACCACGCTGCTCTACATCACCGGCTTGTTCGAGCGGTCGGTGTGGATGCTCAACCGCCTTTCCAGCCTGCTCGCCCAACCGCTTAGTCCCAAGGCCGCCGAAACCTGACCTCATACGAAGAAGACGTCCCGCCGCGCTCGGCTGTATTCTCCGCGAGGGTGATGTTGCGGAGCAGGACCGTTCCTTCATTCAACACGCCGGCGCCATCTTCAGAGGTCGACCCGCTAATGATACTAAACCCGCTGATCGATGCGACGCCATTGGTCGCAATATGGAACACACGGCTCTGATCATCGCCGTCCACCGTTACATTTTCTCCGTGCTTACACTTGGGTAGGCGTTCGCCCGATTGACAGTTTTTCTATGTGTGTGTTAACCATCCATCATCGTGCTGTAGAGTCGGAATCATGACATGATTAGTTATGTGCGGGCTGTGACCCTATGAAAATACGCTCTACTGTTTTTGCTGCGCGGCCTACTGAGTTATCCCCCTATCGATCCACATCTCTTTTCCTCTCTCGTTGTGTTCAAAACGGTGTTCGGTTGTCATCCTTAGATAAGGAGCAAGTCATGAGTAGTAGATTCCTGTCGGCGTTTGTTGTGTTGTGCGCGGGG
>SKZA01000356.1 GCA_007127595.1 Kiritimatiellia bacterium | reverse complement strand
GTGCGAATCGGGGTTCCTTTAAAAGTTGCTTCAGCCATAATCCTTCTCCTTGTATGGGTTCATGTGCAGGCTGACTATACGGCCCCGCGCAGCCATTTCAAATGTGAATTTCACATGCGAAATGCGATTGACAATGGGGCGCACTGTGGTACTTATCACCGCTTCAAATCGGATTTTCATCTACGGGAGTTAACCGTCATGTCCATGCATCGTAGTCTTAAATCGGCCAGCAAAATCGCCGCCAAGCGCAACGTACTCAAGCGGTACGAGCGCGTGGACGTGCTCCGCGAGCGCGGCGAATGGAAGCCGGGCGATAAAGTGTATGGTCTCAAGAAGACCAAGCCCCCCGTATAAGGTGCGCCTCCAGAAGTACCTGGCCTCCTGCGGTCTGGGGTCGCGCCGCGCCTGCGAACGACTCATCGCGGACGGCCGCGTGGCCGTGGACGGCGCGACGGTGTCCGAACAGGGCGTCACAGTGGATCCCGACCGGCAAACCGTTGCCGTTGACGGAAAACCCGTCGCCCCCGAGCCTCTGTGTTACCTGCTCTTGAATAAGCCCGCCGGCTACGTGTGCACGAGCCGCGACCCCGAAGGGCGCGATACCTTTCTCGATCTCCTGCCATCCGATCTGCCGCGCGTGTTCTCTGTGGGGCGACTGGACCAATACAGCGAAGGCCTCCTGCTCATTACCAACGACGGAGCATTGGCCAACCGCTTATTGCATCCGCGACATGAGGTCTTGAAGGTTTATCAGGCGCTGGTGGAACGCGCGCTGTCGCGATCCGAACTGCGCGCCATGGAGAAAGGCATCGAAGACCGGGGCGAACTATTGCGCGCACATTCCATTCGAATGCTGCGACGGGTACGGGAAGGGGTGCCGTATGAGATCACCTTGGGCGAGGGCCGAAACCGGCATATCCGCCGGATGTTTGAAGCCTTATCGGTCCGGGTGCTTCGTTTACGCCGCGTGCGCGTAGGGCCGCTTTCCCTGGGGCGATTGAAACCCGGCGAATCACGCGCACTCACCGATCCGGAACTCCGCCGCTTGAAACGTCAGGCGGGTTCGTAGACTTGGGTCGGGCAGATCTCAAGTTGGTCGGTACTTCTAATATGATCTCGGCGTAATCTGGAGGGACGCGCTTCCGCGCGTCCGGGCACGCGAAAGCGTGCCCCTCCAAAGGCATATCCCACACCAATCTGTAGATAGGACCTCCCGCCTTCGCGACGCTTCGGCGCGGCACGCCCGCCGAGCCGGTTTTGTGATAGATGCCAAGGCGTCCCCAGCATGGACTCGAGCGTTACCTGCAGGTCACGGAAACGCAGGTCGCTTCGAGAGACGTCAAGCTGGGGGGCGCCCCACGTCGTTTGGGCTGCGTCCACGCGGTGGCATGACCTATGAGCAATCGCACGCGCATACGCAAAGTCCGCATATACACGCTTGTTTGCGCGTAGCGGGATGGTGTACGTTGAGCGCTTCCTGATGACGGGGACGCCGAGCGACGCCGAACGAACTGGTCGGATCGAATCATCCCTCAAGAGTAAGCGCAGGCGCCGGATGTTTCAAGATGCAGCCGGGTATGTGGACCGGCGGGATGAAGTAAACAAGGACGGGATAAGGATAGGAGCACAGGCATGGTACGTTGGACGCAACAATGCATACCGACATTAAGGGAACCGCCGCAGGACGCGGAAATCCCGAGTCATCGGCTGATGCTGCGTGCGGGGCTGATCCGCAAGCTGGCGGGCGGCCTCTACACTTTTCTTCCGCTCGGCTTACGGGCGTTGCGCAAGGTGGAACGCATTGTCCGCGAAGAAATGGACCGTGCCGGAGCGCTGGAAATCCTCATGCCGGCCCTGCATCCGCGCGAGGTATGGGACCGGACAGGCCGCTACGACGTCTTGCGCGACGTAATGTTCAAGATCAAGGATCGTCAGGACCGCGAAATGGTTTTGGGCCCGACCCATGAGGAGATCGTCACCGATCTGGTGGCGCGTGAAATCAACTCGTATCGCCAATTGCCCCGCAATTTCTATCAGATCCAGACCAAGTTCCGGGACGAGATCCGGCCCCGATTCGGGCTCATGCGCGCCAAGGAATTCATCATGAAGGACGCGTACAGCTTCGATGTGGATACGGACGCCGCCGAAACAAGCTATCAGGCGATGTATGACGCGTATGTGCGTATCTTCGAGCGGTGCGGTCTGCGCACGAAGATTGTCGAAGCGGATACGGGCGCGATGGGCGGTTCGGCCTCGCACGAGTTCATGGTGCTGGCCGATTCGGGCGAGGACGGCCTGGTCGAATGCGACGGCTGTGATTACGCCGCGAATCTGGAACGGGCCGAGTCGGCCAGTACGGCCCCGCGCGAATTCGATGGGGCAGCGGAAGCCATTCAGGAAGTGGACACGCCCGGCGCGCGCACCATCGAACAGGTGGCGGCCTTTTTCAAGACCGAACCCGCGCGCATGATCAAGACGCTGATCTATCTCGCCGACGGCGAGCCTGTGGCGGTGTTGACGCCCGGCGATCGCGACATCAACGAAATCAAACTGGCGCGCGCGTTGAAAGCGTCGGAACTGGTCATGGCCGACGATGCCACGGTCGAAAAGGTCACCGGCGCGCCGGTTGGTTTTGCCGGGCCGGTCGGCTTGTCCGGTGTGCGCCTCCTGGCGGACGAGAAGCTGAAAGGATATCGCGGAGGCATTACGGGGGCGAACAAGGCGGAGAAACACATCGTGAACGTGGATTTGGAACGCGATGTGCCGGAATTAACGTATGCGGATCTGGTGTTTGCGCGCGGTGGCGATCAGTGCGTCCGGTGCGGCGGGACCTTGCAGGAGAAGCGCGGGATCGAGGTGGGCCATGTGTTCAAGCTCGGCACGAAATACAGCGAGCAGCTCGGCGCGCAGTATCTGGACGAAGCCGGCAAACAGCATCCGGCCGTGATGGGGTGCTACGGGATCGGCGTCACGCGCACGTTGCAGGCGGTGATCGAACAGAGCCACGACAAAGATGGCGTGATCTGGCCCGCGGCGGTGGCGCCTTATCCTGTGGAAGTCTTGATCATCAACACGCAACATGAGCCCAGCGTGCAGGTGGGCGAGCAACTGGCGGCGGAATCGGAGGCGGCGGGCGTGGACGTCTTGCTCGACGATCGTGACGAGCGGCCCGGCGTGAAGTTCAAGGACGCGGACCTGATCGGACTCCCGTTGCGCGTGGGGATTGGCGAAAAATCTTTGGCGCGCGGCGTCGTAGAGATCAAAATCCGGGCCACGGGCGAAATGCGTGAGTGCGCGCCGGACGCTGCGACGGAAACGGTTCTGGAACTGCTCGGCACGTTGAATAACGCCGCGAAGTCTTCTTGAATCTATACGAAACCGAATTGCGGCTTCGCGGAGCATCGCCCTCCAAAAGAGTTGAAGAGGAATTGCGGGGAGAGTGGAGGGCGAGGCTCCCGCCGAGCCGGGTCTTGCAATAGGTTCTTGAAAGACCGCTGCTCATAAGTATGATGCGAGTGTGCGACGCCCAGCCGAACAGGATAGAGTACCGGAATGTCCCGCAGAAGATACGAAGTCGAAGGAACCAAGGCTTATCTGATAGCAGCCATTGTGCTGGCCTTGCTATCGGCATGGCACATCGTGGATGGTTGGGTGCCGCAGGAGCGTTGGCTGGAAAGATATCCCGAGTTTCCGGCAACCTGGTACGACATGCGGCTGCACGAATTCTACGCCTATAATCGCTGGACGGGCATCATTTTCGCCATTGCGGCGGCGGTCTGCGCCTATATCCACAAAGTCGTGAAATAAGCCTTTGGCGAAAGCCGATAAATCGCCTTGACCCGCTAGGGCATCAGTCTATCATGCAGACTGATGCCGTTCTTGAATGAGGTTTGCCGGCGCCTTTTTACTTTGATATGGCCGCGTTGCCTCGCGTGGACATATGCTGAACCGTGGGAGGTTTCATGACAAAAAGAGACATGGTCGTGCGTATTGCGGAAGAGACGGGACTTATCCAACAGGACGTCCATACCGTCGTTCAAAAGGCCTTGGACATGATTGTCGAAAGCCTCGCCAACGGGAAGAACGTGGAGTTGCGCAACTTCGGTGTGTTTCAGTTGAAGGAACGCAAACAGCGCATCGGACGGAATCCCAATCGCCCGGAACAAGTGGTGGCCATTCCCTCCTGCCGGATCGTGAAGTTCAAGCCCGGCAAGGTGATGAAGGAACGGGTGTCGGGCTAACGCGCCAACAAACCTCATGTCATCCGAATCTTTCCAGCCCATCCAGGGCATGTCCGATCTGGCTCCTCCCGAGATTCATCTGTGGCAATACCTGGAAGATACCTCACGCGATATCCTCGCTCGCTACGCCTTTGACGAGGTGCGCACCCCCGTCCTGGAGCGGGTCGACGTCTTTGAACGGTCCCTCGGCGACGCCACGGACGTGGTTCAGAAGGAAATGTACCGGTTCAAAGACCGCGGCGGACGCCATCTGGCCCTGCGCCCCGAAGGGACCGCGGGCGTTATTCGGCATCTCGCGGGCCGCGGCCAGGACGCGCAGGACGCCCGCCTCTATTATATCGGGCCCATGTTTCGAAGCGAACGGCCGCAGGCCGGTCGCCGCCGTCAGTTTCATCAACTGGGCGTGGAAGCCCTCGGTGCGCCGTGCCCGGCGGCGGACGCCGAAATGATCGCCTTGCAGGTGCATCTTCTGTCGGCCTGGGGCTTGAAGGGCTTTAAATTGGAACTGAACACGCGCGGCCTTCCGGAAGATCGCGAACGTGTGGCCGTT
>SKZA01000204.1 GCA_007127595.1 Kiritimatiellia bacterium | reverse complement strand
CCACACTGAAAAGTATGGGCGACTATAAGAAGAATGAACTCAAGAAAGAGGAAAACCTGCTCCTGATCATCAGTACCCACGGGGAAGGCGATCCGCCGGATACGGCCCTCGAACTCCACGAGTTCATCTACTCGAAACGCGCACCGAACCTGGAAAACCTGAATTACTCCGTGCTCGCCCTTGGCGATGAGTCCTATGAGTTTTTCTGCAAAACCGGTAAAGACTTCGACGAGCAATTAAAAAAGCTCGGCGCCAACCCCCTCTACGATCGCAAGGACTGCGACGTCGACTATGAAGAAGACGCGGAAGCGTGGATGGACGGCGCCTTGAAAGCGTTTGCGGCCGTACTGGACGTCGCTCCGGTCGCCGTTTCGAGCGGACGCGTCGCTGCGATGGAGCCTCCGAAACCGAAATGGTCGAAGAGCAATCCGTTCATGGCCTCCATCCTTGAGCGTATCAACCTGAACGGACGCGGATCGGAGAAGGAGACGCTGCATATCGAATTGTCGCTGGAGGATTCGGGCCTGACGTATGCGCCCGGAGACTCGATCGGCATCCTGCCGAATAACCGGCCCGATCTCGTGTTCTCCCTGATCGAATTGTTGGACGAGGATCCCGAAACGAAGGTGACGATTTCAGAGGGGGAAGTGACGTTGCGCGAGGCGTTGACGCGACATTATGAGATCACCGTGCTCACACGTCCGGTCATTCAAAAGTATGCGGCGATCAGTGAGGCGCGCGAACTGCAGGAGCTTCTGGAGGACGGACGCAGCAAGGACCTCCTCGCGTGGGCCGAAGGTCGCGATCTGATCGATTTGATCAAGGCCCATCCGGTCAAGGGGCTGACGGGACAGGGACTGGTGAACGTGCTGCGCAAACTGCCGCCGCGTCTGTACAGCATTGCCAGCAGTCTGGAAGCGCACCCCGATGAAGCGCATATTACGGTGAGTGTGGTGCGGTACGCGCAACATGGCCGTGATCGATTCGGCGTGTGCTCCAATTATCTCGGCGACTTGGAAGAGGACGCGCAGATACCGGTTTACATCCATGAAAACCGCAACTTCAAACTGCCGGCCGATCCGCAGGCGCCCGTGATCATGATCGGGCCCGGAACCGGCGTGGCGCCTTTCCGCGCGTTTATCGAGGAGCGCGAAGCGAACGGGGCGGGCGGCCCCAATTGGTTGTTCTTCGGGGACCAGCATTTCACGACCGATTTCCTGTATCAGACGGACTTGCAGAAGTTTCATAAGGACGGCGTCTTGACGCGCCTGGACGTCGCCTTTTCCCGTGACCAGGACCACAAGGTCTATGTGCAGCATCGCATGAAAGAAAGCGCGCAGGAACTCTTCCGCTGGATTGATGAAGGCGCCTATGTGTATGTTTGCGGAGACGCAAATCGGATGGCGCCCGACGTGCACACCGCGCTCATCGAAATTATCGCGGAGCAGGGCGGCAAGAGCGCGGAAGAAGCCGACGAGATGGTCAAACAGATGATCAAGGATAAGCGCTATCAGCGGGATACCTATTGAGATGATCGAAGACAAGAATGACAACAACGACGTTTCCGCTGTCGAGAAGATCAAGCTGCGGAGCAACTTTCTGCGCGGGACCATCGTTGAAGGGCTGAAAGATCCGCTCACGGGCGCGATCGCAGATGACGATACCGCCTTGATCAAATTCCACGGCAGCTATCAGCAGGACGACCGCGATCTACGTAACGAGCGGCGCAAACAGAAACTCGAGCCGCTGTTTCAGTTCATGATCCGGGTGCGGGTGCCGGGCGGTATCTGCAGTCCGCAGCAATGGCTGGAAATGGATCGCCTCGCCAATACGTACGCCAACAAGACGCTGAAACTCACCACGCGGCAGGCCTATCAGTTTCATGGTGTCTTGAAGCGAAATCTTAAGCAGACGATCAAGGAAGTAAACGACGCGCTGTTGGACACGATCGCGGCGTGCGGGGATGTGAACCGCAATGTGATGTGCAACCCCAACCCGACCTTATCGCCGGTCCACGCCGAGGTCCATGAATGGGTGGCCAAAATCAGTGCGCATCTCACGCCGCAAACCGGCGCGTACCATGAAATCTGGCTCGACAAGAAACGTGTGGCGGGCGGACCGCAGCAGGAAGAGGAGCCGATCTACGGCAAGACCTATCTGCCGCGAAAATTCAAGATGGGCGTCGCGATTCCGCCGTACAACGATGTGGATGTGTACTCGCAGGATATCGGCCTGATCGCCATTGAGGCGGACGGTAAACTGGCGGGCTTCAATGTTGTCGTCGGCGGCGGCCTGGGCATGACCCATAACGTGCGCGAGACGTATCCGCGTGTAGGCGATGTCATCGGCTTCTGCAAACCCGACCAGGTGATTCAGGCTTGCGAAGAAATCGTCAAGATTCAGCGAGACTATGGCGATCGGAAGGAACGCGCACATGCGCGCCTGAAATATACCATCGACGATCGCGGGGTGGAATGGTTCAAGCAGGAATTGAATCAACGGCTCGGTTGGGACCTTGAGCAGGCGCGCCCGTTTGCGTTCAAGCAGAACGCCGATGTGTACGGTTGGCTGCAAGGGATCGACGGGAAGTGGAACCGGGTGCTCTTCATCCAAAACGGGCGCGTGTTCGATACCGACGCGTATCCCATGATGACGGGCTTGCGCGAGATTGCGAAGGTACACAAGGGCGATTTCCGGTTGACCCCGAATCAGAACCTCATGATTTGCGGGGTTGCCGAAGAAGACAAGGCGCAGATGGATGCGTTGTTGAAGGAATATCGGTTGGGCGAGGCCGATCAGCAGTCCGCCATGCGTTTGCACAGTATGGCGTGTGTGGCGTTTCCGACGTGCGGATTGGCAATGGCCGAGAGCGAACGTTATCTGCCGAGTCTGCTCACGAAGATCGAGGCCTTGTTGGACGAATACGGTTTACGTGATGCGCCGATCACGATTCGGATGACCGGCTGCCCGAACGGTTGTGCACGCCCGTACTTGGCGGAGATCGCCTTTGTGGGGAAGGCGCCGGGCATTTACAACATGTACCTGGGCGCGGGTTATCACGGTCAGCGACTGAACCGATTGTACAAGCCGTCGCTTAAAGAGGAACAGATCCTCGAGGAACTTGCGCCGATCCTGAAGGATTACGCCGAACATCGCGAGGCGGACGAACACTTCGGCGATTTTGTCATCCGCAAAGGGTACGTCGACGAGGTGAAAGAAGGCCGCCTGTTCCACGAAGGGCTCGAAGTGCTCTAACCCGCATTTCTCACCACCTACAGGTGCCTTTGTCATACTCTGCGCGCCCCCACGACCTTGCGTCGTGGGTACGCGAGCTTCTCTGCCTATACAGACTGTACGAAACGTGAGGCGTGAGCCCGTGTAGAGCAAGAAAGGACCGTAGTCTACGTTTGTTCAAATCGGGCTCTCCTTGCTACTCCAAGGGGAGGACAATTCAAAGTTCGACTCCCACGACACAAGGTCGTGGGGCGTCTTGGTCAGAAATGCGGGTTAACCCGCTGCTACATGAAGCGGCAGATTCAACGCAAGGCCCGCAAAGCTATATTCTATTGATGAGGCCGGGCGGGGAGTTGGCGCGCGCGGGCTCGTTCTTCCCGCAGTAGATTATGCATGGCGCGGCTGACTTCGCGGCGCACTTGTTCGTCGGGCGGCAACGGTTCGATATAGGGCGCGTCATTCTTGAGCCAGGCCGCCGCGCGACCCAGCAGGCCGAGTCGTGTGCGCCGAAGAGTATCCAACTCGCGTCGGATGCGGGGCAGGTGCAGCGGCGGGCGGCGTCGCGTACCGATGCGCACGGCTTCGGCATACGCGCGGGCGGCGCGACGGTAACGGCCCTTCAGCGCGTGGCATCGGCCGAGATAGTAGTGCGCCAGGATGTTGAGCGGCGCGAAGACCAGATAACGCTGAAAGATATCCGAGGCGGCGACAATCCGGCCGCTATAGAACAGGTTCTTCCCCTCGCGAAACATGCAGAAGCGTTCGGTGCGTTCCAGGTCCAACATGAGCGTCTGCAGCGTGGTGTTGCGGGGGATGGTGTTGCCCACGATCATTTCTTCCAGAATATCGTCGGCGAAGCTGTCGAGAATGGCCGCCTCCTGCTGCAGCACCTCGGAAAAGGCGGGCGGTCGCGTATCGGGTGTCCATGCCCTGCGCTGGGCGTCGTATCGCGCGCGAGTGATGGGGTCGGAGAGGACATTGAAGGCTTCGACCAACCGCTTGAAGGCTTCGGCCATGGCGGGATCGCCCCCGTGCCGGTCGGGATGGCAGGCCATGGCCTTACGGTAATAGGCCTTCTTGAGTTCGAGAAATTCGCTGTCCGCCGTGACGCCGAGAATGTCGTAATAATCCGGCATGCGCGAGGCCGTGTATCAGGTCAGAAATTCTCGCAGAACGGGCAGATGAAGCGCTGGTTGGTGGTCAGTTCCTGAATGCGCAGGACGGTTTCCTCGGGCAGGTCGAGAAATTTCACCCAAACCCGGTAGAGTTGGGTACCGTTGTCCGGCGGGGAACATTGCACGACGACCCCGATACAGGCGACTTGTTCTTCGTCGCCGCTTCCGTCGGGGATGTTGAACTTGCAATCGAGCAACTCGTACTCCGCGACTGCTGAGTGGGTATACAATTGCACGCCGAGCGGGCAGAACTGAAAGGTTTCGGGTTGGCGAATGCCGTCGTGATCGCCCAGATACACGAGTACATCTTCTTCGCTCTTGAAGTCGATTGATTCGGATGTCTTTATCCGCGATATCACACCGATTCGCTTTCCATTCTCTGTGGT
>SKZA01000145.1 GCA_007127595.1 Kiritimatiellia bacterium | reverse complement strand
GCGCGTTGAGCGGCTAGTTTCAAGAGTTGGGAGGGTAGCAGTTCCCGGGCGATAATGATCTGTCCCTCGTAATCGGCCTGGTCAGGATCGTGTGACATGACATTGAGGAGCAGCCGATGGCCGAGATCCTTGAGGTCCGACACCTTTTCCCGCAGCCGCGGGTTCGGGCTCCTGGCAAAGAGATCGATATAACGGTGCATGACGGACGACACCGCTTTCTGCGGCGGCGTGCCACGTTCGATCATTCGCTCGATGGCGCCGGAGAATTCGGCGTCTTTCAGGATCAACAGGTGCGCGCTGAAGATCAGGGAGGCGACGTCGGTCAAGCGCTCTTCGAGGTCCCGCTGGAGATTGGTTAATTGGTCTTCCGTCTCTTTGAGGGCACGACGAAAGTCATCCATGGTCCGCGGGGTGGGGTCATCGTCAAAAGCCCGGAGCGCTTCGTCGTCCACGGCGCCCATGACGGCCGCTCGGCCCATGGCAATGCCTTCGGAAGCGGTCTTTCCTTTCAGAAAACGGGGCAGGGCGGGGGCTTCTTCGGGAGGGATCCGATTGGCCTCATGCATGCTCATCAGCAGCTTGGCGTTCTCGATCGTTGTGGCCAACTGTCCTGCAATGGCGCGCAGCGCTTTCACATCGTTTTCGTCGAAGTAGTCCGCCTCGGGGTCTTGAGCGACCAGGACGCCGATGCGCTCGAGCCCGCGCAGGATGGGCACGGCGAGAAAGGCTTCATATTGTTCCTCAAGAATATCGGGAATGTATTTGAAATGGGGATTGCGCGACCCGCGCCCCTCGCAGATCGGGCGCAGTTCCTTCAAGGCCAATCCCGTGATCCCCTCTCCGAGGGAGAGTCGTACGTTGCCCACGGCGGAGCGATCCAGACCCTGGGTGGCGCGAAGGACAAGTTCCTCTGTTCCTTCGTCGTACAGATAGATCGAGCAGACGGCCGCTTTCATATGCCACGCAATTATGCTCGTGGCGGTATCGAGAAAGTCCTCGAGACTGCTGCTCCGTTCGAATAGTCCGGCTAATTCGGCGATATCGCAGATCAGGTCTACATTGTCTTTATTGCGCATGGTGAGTCATTCCCGATGAGGCGGGGACTCTACAGGGAAGGCCGGAGGGAATAAAGCGCTTTTTTCGCTCCTCGCGGATGTTCACGGCTCGGCCTGGCCCGCTTTTCTCACTACCTATCGGTGCCTTTGTCGTATTCTGCGCGCCCCGACGACCTTGCTCCGAGCGCATGCGTGTCAACTTAAGTAGGCCGCGTCCCCACGGTCTTGTGCCGTGGGGGGCGACAAGTTCAATCAGAAAGGAATTCAGCATCAGCCTACACGAGCCTGCATAGAGCGAATCCGGGACGTTCACGTCTTCGTTCGCTCCTGTTCAGGCTCCAGTTCTTTGTCCTGTTCGCATCGCTCCCAGGAGAGGAGAACTGCACCTACCCAAAATCCGAAGACGGCTCCCGCCTTCGCGACGCTTCGGCGCGGCACGCCCGCCGAGCCGAGTTTTGGGATTGATGCCATGAAAGAGAACATGCTTTCCCGAAGGGGAGCCATTCATGAGTCCCGGGTTGACGCATTGCACGCATTCAGCGTGCGGTGAACGTATGGCGCGGCCTGGCCGCAACCGAAGAGAGAGGAACCGCGGCTGCCGCCGATGGCCCGGCGCATTAGCCGTCGAATTTGCGCAACACAATGGTCCCGTTGGTGCCGCCGAATCCGAAACTGTTCGACATGACCGTTGTGAGGTCGACCTGATCGGCGCGTTCGCGCACGATCGGAAAGCCTTCGGCGCCGGGATCGAGGTCGTGAATGTTCGCGGAAGCCGAGATGAAGTTGTTCCGCATCATGAGAAGCGTATAAATCACTTCATGTACGCCGGCGGCGCCCAGCGAGTGTCCGGACAAGGACTTGGTTGAGCTCACCGGCGGCATGTCGTCGCCGAATACTTCGCGCATGGCGTTGAGCTCGATGATGTCACCGACCGGCGTGGCTGTGCCGTGCGCATTGATGTATTGCACGGGATCTTTCACGGTGGACAGCGCCTGTTTCATGCAGCGCACAGCCCCGTCGCCCGACGGCGCCACCATATTCTCGCCGTCCGAGGTGGCCCCGTAGCCGACAATTTCGGCCAGGATCGGCGCACCGCGTTTGAGGGCGTGTTCGAGTTCCTCGACAATCACCACCCCGCCGCCGCCCGCGATGACGAATCCGTCGCGGTTCTTGTCGTAGGGGCGCGATGCCGTATCCGGCTCCGCGTTGTACTTGGAGGAAAGCGCGCCCATGGCGTCGAACATCATGGCCAGCGTCCAATGTTCTTCCTCGCCGCCTCCGGCAAATACCACGTCCTGTTTGCCCCATTGAATCAGTTCCGCGGCATGGCCGATACAATGCAAGCTGGTGGCGCAGGCGGAGGTGATGGAGTAGTTGACGCCTTTGATCTTGAACGGCGTGGCCAAGCAGGCCGACACCGTGCTGCTCATATTTCGCGTGACCATGTACGGGCCGACCCGTTTGATGCCCTTTTCACGCAGGACATCCGCGCCTTCGACAATGTTCTTGGCGGACGAACCCCCTGAACTCACCACCAGTCCCGTGCGTTCGTTTGAGACGTCTTCGGGTGAGAGCCCGGCCTGTTCGATGGCCTGCTTCATGCTCACATACGTGAAGGCCGCCGCATCCGCCATGAAGCGACGATCCTTCCGGTCAATGAAAGGATCCATATCGATTTCGGGCACGCCGGCGACATGGCTGCGCATGCCGACCTCGGCGTAGGACGGCTGATACCGAATCCCCGAGCGCCCGGCCTTGAGGGATTCCGTTACCTCCTTTTCGTTATTGCCCAGGCACGAAACGATGCCCATGCCCGTAATCACTGTCCGTCTCATAGGTACCTAAAATCCTTCTGTTGATTCAAAGAGCCCCACCTTCAAATTGCTCGCGCTATAGACCTGACGGCCGTCGACAGACACGGTGCCGTCACTGATGCCCAGGACCAGTTTGCGGGCCATCACGCGCTTGATGTCGATACGATACGTCACGATCCGGCTCTCGGGCAGAATTTGGCCGGTGAATTTGACTTCACCTACGCCGAGCGCGCGGCCTTTGCCCAGATGCCCGGACCAAGCGAGGTAGAAGCCCGTAAGTTGCCACATGGAATCCAAACCCAGACAGCCCGGCATGACCGGGTCGTCCTGAAAGTGACATTCGAAAAACCAAAGGTCGGGCCGGATATCCAATTCCGCCACCACCAGACCGTTATCATAGTTCCCGCCTTTATCCGAGATCTCGACAATCCGGTCGAACATCAACATGTTCGGCTTGGGCAAGCGGGCGGCGTTCGGACCGAACAACTCTCCCCGCCCGGCGGCCAGCACTTCATCCCCTGAATAGGCGTTCTTTCTGGTCATGATCGTCCCCGAAGGGACTTCCTTTTCGTTGCCGTCTGTTTTAGGTATCTTACACGGAGTTGCCAGTCTGCTGATTTTTCAGTCAAACGCAAGAGTAAACTGTGGTCGGCCTGGATTGGCGTGCACGTCCAAAAGAACAGGAGAAGACAATGCAGAATGTGGTTTTCGTCTATATGACGACGGGCAGCCGGCAGGAAGCCGAGCGTATCGGGTCGGCGCTGGTACAGGAACGATTGGCGGCCTGTGTGAATCTATTCGAGGGGATGACCTCCATGTACTGGTGGGAAGGTCAGGTGCAGCAGGACTCGGAAACCGTTCTCATTGCCAAGACGCGGGCAGAACGGTTCGAAGCGTTGCGCAGCCGTGTAGTGGAATTGCATAGCTACGAGTGCCCTTGTGTGGTGGCGTTGCCGGTCGAGACGGGGCATGCGCCCTTCCTGAACTGGATCGGAGAGCAGGCGACGGCGTCATGAGTGGCCTTCGCCCGCCGAAAAGCGGCGCATGGTGTCTGGAATGAAGCGCGTCGTTCGCGCAGGCGCGCAGGAGGCGTAGGCCCGCGTGCCGATGATCTTCTGCACGCGCGGCTTTGCCAGCGTGTATTCTCCAGTCATTTGAGGGGCATACCCCGGAATGAGTTACGTAGCGCCGGAATCCGTCCGGCGCATAAGGAAATCGAGCCGTTCCTGCTCCCGACAGATTCGGTAGCCCCGAGGAAGCATACGGCCAAATAATCTTATCTTGTCGATCTTGATGAAGCAGCCCTGCGGCTTGGCGGAAGCCGGCATTTTTTGGTGGCGCTTTCCATGCCGAACCGATAAGGTAACACTTTCGATACGGGTCACTGCATTTAGGTAAGGAGCAAGATATGACGAAGAAATGGCTGGCCATTGGGCTGATAGCGATGATCGGCGGAACCGTGCAGGCGGATCCCATTCGGACCGTCTTGACGAAGGAAAACAGGCTGCCACGTCTGTATCAGGCCGAGTTGGGCGCGGAAGCTTATTATAGCGAATGGGATGCCGCGGATGAAACGGCGGTGATTCCGTATCTGCGCTATACGTTACTCAGGGACTTCGTGGTATTTGCCACGTTGCCCTATCGCACGATTGACCCGGACGACCCGATGTTGAGCAAAGAAAGCGGGATCGGCGACGCCACGCTCGGATTCGAGTTTGTAGCCTACAAGGACCTGTTCAACTATCCCTGGATCATGCCGCACGCGGAGGTCAGCTTTGATACCGGTGACGAGGACAAGGGGCTGGGAACCGGAAATACCGACTACATGGTGGGCGTTGCAATGGGGACGACGGTCAACCGTGTACTGCATTTTGTGGCCGACGCCCGCTACCGCATCGTGGACGATCAGGACAACATTCCTTCCATTGC
>SKZA01000264.1 GCA_007127595.1 Kiritimatiellia bacterium | reverse complement strand
TGTGGGGCGCATCCGGCCGTAGCGGACAGGAGATTCGCGACGACGGCGTCTTCGTCTCGATGCACGGCGTACCCGGCACCGTGGGCGACTGGACCGACTTCCCCTATGAAGCGCAATATCTGAAAGTGTACGACGTCACTGCGCCGCCGGCGCTGGCCACGGCGCCCGTGCATCAAACGGGACAACACTACGCGATCGGCGATACCGCCACGTTCACGTGGGACGAAGTGATCGACCCGGAAGGCGCGCCCGTCATGTACGCGGTCATTGTCAATGACGGATCCACCGTGACCACAAACTACACGATGGACACGTCGTATGATGTAACGGGGGCCTTCGGAGAGGAGATTGTCGTCACCGTGCAGCCGGTGAACCCGCATCAGACCGCCAATGCGGGCGGCGCGAGTCCGAACAGTCAAGTGGTGCAGTTGCTCGACCCGGACGTAAGCTATGATGGCACCGGTGTACCGGCCTGGCAGCAGGACATCGCCGGCACCGATCCGCTGGACCCGGACTCGATCTTCAGGGTCACTGACGCCGTCTCCAGCGCCGGCGATACGGAACGCCATATTTCGTTCGAGGCGCAGCCGGGCCGCCGGTATCGCATCTACTACACGGATGCCGATCTGACATCGGTTCCGCTGACGTGGAGCCCGTTCAATAATATCGCGGTCGGACAATACGACAATACGGGCGCTTCGCCGGTCAATCACACCTTTGTGGATGACGAGGGACCGGACACGACGGGCGGCGCACCCGCAAGCAAACGGTTCTACCGCCTGGAGGTCGAGTTGATCCCGTAATTCGGTTCGTTTGCGCGGACTGAAACAAGAAAGGCTCTTTGTAGGGTCCGCCCCGCATAGGGGAAGCGCCCGGTCTTCGCAAGCGAAGACCCTACGGCCTTGCACCCGATGTGCTACCGACACAAAACAGAAAAGAGGCGCAAAGAGAAGCAACCCATGGGACAAGGAAGGCCGATGAACTATACGGAACGCTATCGCGTCAAGCCGGGCGCAAAGCTCAACCTGTCGAAACGTGATCCGCGCGACACAGCCGATGCGGAAAAGAAATCGCACGGACGCAAACAACTTGCCGAGAACGTCAAGGCGCTCGCCGACTTGCAGCACCTGCTTCATGCGGACGGACGCCATGCCTTACTGATTGTCCTGCAGGGCATGGACGCCGCCGGCAAGGACGGCACAATCCGGCACGTCATGTCCGGGGTAAACCCGCAAGGGTGCCGGGTCCATTCCTTCAAACAACCGACCGAACGGGAATTGCGGCAAGATTTTCTTTGGCGGGTTCACCAGAACGTGCCGCGTCTCGGCATGATCGGCATTTTCAACCGATCGCACTATGAGGACGTGCTCATTGTGCGCGTGCGTAACCTCGTCAGTAAAGCCGTCTGGTCCAAGAACTACGAACACATTAACGCCTTTGAGAAACTGCTCAGCGACTCCCACGTGCATATCCTTAAGTTCTACCTGCACATCAGCAAGGAGGAGCAAAAGAAACGTTTTCTGCGCCGCCAGAACGACGAGAAGCGGAACTGGAAGCTGTCCCCCTCCGACGCCGAGGAACGCAAGTTGTGGGATGCCTATACGGAGGCGTACGAAGCCGCGCTGTCCAAATGCAGCACGGCCTACGCCCCCTGGTTCGTCATCCCGAGCGACCGCAAATGGTTCCGTAACCTCGCCGTCTCGCAGATCATCCGCGAGAATCTCGAATCACTCGACCTGCGTTTCCCTGAACCGAAATTCGACGTGTCCAAGATCTCATTCGACTGAAATCGCCCCATCTGTCCCCGCCTCACGTCCTTGAAGTCCTTGGCGTCCCTTCCGTCCTTTTGCGCTGAACACAGAAAGCCGCAAAAGATTTAAACCGACGCCTCACAATAAGCTTTTACACTAAGAGGATATCAGTGTACCAATCGCATTATGATATGGCTAAAACGTTTCGCCTTTCTCGGGATCGCGGCGCTGGTGGGGCACGCGCAGGCCGCATTGATCACCCAGCACGAAGACCAATCCCGGCTCGCACCCACGGTTGACGGCGTCATCTCCCCCGACGAGTATGGCCCGGGCAACGCCTTTTCCTATGCGGGTGGAGGCAGCGGTTTCGGCGGGCAGTTCGGCAACGCCACCATGTATATGAAGGCCGATGCGGCCCGGCTTTATATCGCGTTCGATAACCTCGGTCTGCCAGCCGATGGGAATCAGTACATCGTTTACCTGAACACGGGGCCCGACGGCTACCAGACCGACGGCAGCATGAACGACACGGCGGACGATGGCCGACGGAACGCCTCCCTGCTCTCACGCGACGGCGAGGATTCCGTCACGTTTCACGACGGTGCCACCACCGCCGCGCCTGATTTTGCGCTGGTGTTCAATAATCGCTCCGAGGGAAACGGTGGCTTCTCCGTCATTTTTGAGCTCGCGCCCGCCGGCCAAAGCCACGGGCTTGTGGCGCATGAGCGAGCCGGTCTGGGGACAGACACCGTCGAATTCTCCATACCCCTCACTTCACTCGGCCTCGCGCCCGGCGACGTCGTGGATTTCGCCGGCTTCAATATCAGCAACACCGGCTTCCTATCCAACGAAGGCATTCCGGCCACCGGCCTCGCGTCCAATCCCGGTTTCGCCGACGGGCAGGTCAACGAGTTCGCCGACTTTCACCGCTTCGTCACGTTCAACCCCGGCCCGCAAGTTGGCTTGAGCGAACGCGTGCCGAACCAGACACTGACCATACCGCTCGAGTTGCCGCCGGACGCCGGTCAATCCTATGCCATCGAAGACGCGCTCGGAGGATTGCCTTTTAACCAGCCGATGAGCATTCGCTCGCCGCCGGGCGAAACGAACCGCTTGTTCGTGTCGGAACGGCCCGGCTACATCGTGGTCGTCACGAACATGGCCGCTCCCTCCCATAGCGTCTTGCTGGATATTGCCTCCACCGTCAACACGAGCAGCGAAGGAGGCTTGCTAAGCTTCGCCTTCCATCCCGACTTCGCGAACAACGGCTACTTTTATGTTTACTACACACTCACCACGACCACCGCCCTCGGTAGCGGATTTCACGCGCGTCTGTCCCGCTTTCAGGTTTCGGGCGCCAACGCCCATTGGGCCGACCCAAACACGGAACAGGTGTTGTTCACTCAATACCATCGCGCCCAGAACCATAATGGCGGGGACCTGCATTTCGGACCGGACGGCTATCTGTACCTGTCCCTCGGCGACGAGGGCGGGGCCAGAGACCCGTTCAACAATGGGCAGCGAATTGACGGCGGCTTCTTTTCCTCGGTCATTCGAATCGACGTAGACCAAAAGCCCGGCAGCCTCGCGCCCAACCCGCATCCCGCCATCAACGGCGCCGTCACGAATTATGCCATTCCCCCGGACAATCCGTTCATCGGGTTCACCGCATTCAACGGGGAAGCAGTCGACCCGAACGAAGTCCGCACAGAAATCTACGCCATCGGCTTGCGTAATCCGTTCCGATTCTCATTCGACCCGGTCACGGGCGACCTGTACCTCGGAGACGTGGGCCAGGATCACCGCGAAGAGGTCAATCTCATCGTCAGCGGGGGCAATTATGGCTGGAAATGGCGCGAAGGCACCATCGCCACACCCAATGTCGGCACTCCGCCGGCGGGCTTTACCAACTGGATCGACCCGATCCTCGATTACACGCTCGGCATGGCCACCAATCAGGGCCGTTCCGTCATCGGCGGAATCGTGTATCGCGGCGACGCGATGCCCGAGTTGGTTGGCCATTATATCTTCGGCGATTACATCAGCGGACATGTCTGGTCACTCACGCACGACGGGACCAACGCGCTATCGTTTGACTGGTTGGCCACCACCCCCAACATCTCTTCCTTCTGGCCCGACCCGCGGAACGGCGAGGTGCTGATCGCCAGCCTGACCGGCAACCGTATTCGTCGCTTGGTCCGCACGACGACGGGCGGCGAGGCCCTGCCCCAGACGCTTTCACAAACCGGCGTCTTTTACGATCGCGAAGCCCTGATCCCCTACGCGGGCATCGTCCCCTACGACCTGAATGTGCCCTTTTGGTCGGATAATGCTTTGAAGAAACGCTGGTTCTCCCTGCCCGACACGAATCTCGTCATGCAGTTTGCGCCTGAAGGGCCGTGGACGTTTCCCGATGGAACGATTTGGATCAAACATTTCGATCTCGACCTGGTGGAAGGGGATCCCTCGTCGAGGCAACGCCTCGAAACCCGCATCCTGGTGAAGAACGATTCGGGCGCGGGCGGCTACGGCGTCACGTATCGCTGGGGCTCATCCACGGATGACGCCGTACTCGTTCCGGCCAATGGCTTGGACGAACCGTTTGTGATCGATGCGGGCGGCGGCGTGCTGTACACGCAGGTCTGGCGTTATCCCAGCCGGGCCGAATGCCTTGTATGCCATCAGCCCGGCGCGGGCTTTGCGCTCGGGTTCAACACGGAACAATTGAACCGTGACTTCAATTACGACGGCATGTTCACGAACCAGCTCTGCGCCATCAGCCACGTCGGTTATCTAAACGAGGACGTACAGGACACCGTCCACACGCTGCGCGCCCTGGCGCATCCGACCAATGCGATGTACAGCGTGGAATACCGCGCACGGTCGTATATTCAAGCCAATTGCGCCAACTGCCACTTCCCCGGCGGCCCTGGGCTGGGCGGCTGGGACGCGCGCATCGAAACGGCCCTGTCACAAACCGACATGATCAACGGTATCCTGGCCAACGACCAGGGCAACCCGGACAATCGCGTCATTGTGCCGGACGACGTGACGCATTCCATGATTCACACGCGGATTGCGTCGATGGGCGCTGACCGCATGCCGCCGGTCGGAT
>SKZA01000271.1 GCA_007127595.1 Kiritimatiellia bacterium | reverse complement strand
GGGGTGATGGTTCGCTCGACAAAGCGATCCTCCTCGGACGTAAGCAGGAACGCCTTGCTGATAACGATACCGGGTGAAACCCCGATGCCTTCCATCACTATTTCGCCGGGTCGTTCACCCATGGTGTTCCGCCTTTTTACGTTAATCCTCGTCAAACTTGCTTTTCACCAACGCTTCCAGTGCATCCAAGGCCTCCGCGGCGTCGGGCCCCTCCGCGTACACCCGCATACGGGCCCCTTGATAAAGCTCCATGGTCAACAGCCCCATGATGCTCTTGCCGGATACCCGGGTCCCGTCCTTTTCAATGGTGATATCGGCTTCGAACCGGCTCGCCGTCTTGATGAACATGGCTGCCGGACGGGCATGCATACCGTGCTTGTTGGCGATGGTCAAGTCTCTGGAAAGGGTGGTGGACGAGGTCATTTTCTCCGCTTCCTATCCAAGGCCGCCATCAGTTTTTCGTCCAGTTCCTTAGCTGCATCGTGTCCCAGTTGCTTAAGTTTCTGGTTTAAGGCCGCTACTTCAACAACATGTGCAATGTCGCGTCCCGCCGCTACGGGAATGCACAGCAACGGAATATCCACGCCCAGCAGCGAAACGGAATCGGAATGCAATCCGGTGCGGTCATAGTCGGAGTGGCCATCGTAGGACTCAAGCCGAATCACCAAGTCCAGCCGCATCTCCCGCCGCATGGAGGCCACCCCGAACAAACTGGGGACATGAATGATGCCCAGCCCGCGAATCTCCATATGGTACCGGGTCAAATCCTCGGCATATCCGATGACATGGCCAAGATTATCGGTGCGCAACACGGTCAAGTCGTCGGACACCAGGCTGTGTCCGCGCTCAATAAGCGCCAGAGCCGTCTCGCTTTTACCGATCCCCGGCCGGCCCTCGACCAATACCCCGATCCCCATAATTTCCAGCATGGTCCCCTGATAACGCAACCGCGGCGCCGATAAATCCTCCATCAACAAGGTGGCCCGATTGACAAACCGATTGGTGATCATCGGGGTCTTGAGCACCGGCACACGGTACGCTTCCGCCTGGGCCAGCAACTCGGGCGGCGCGTGCCGGTTGCGCGTCAGCACCACACAGGGGATGCGCCGTTTCAACATCCCGGCGAGACGGTCGGATCGCTCCTCCGTAGCCAGGTTTTTCAGATAGGCCAACTCCGCCAACCCCATCACCTGTATGCGCAGATGGGCGAAATACCGGAAAAAACCGCTCAGGGCCAGACCCGGACGGTTCAGGGCCGTTTCCTTGATCACCCGCCCCATGTGGGCTTCCCCCGCCACTACTTCGAGTGAAAACGGATCGCGCCCTTCTTCAAAGAATTTGGATACTCTAATCGACATGGGACGAACCTCCCCCGCCGCCGGAACATCACTCCTTCGGCGATTGGCGCTCTTCGACTTCGGCTTCCAGTTCCCCCAGCGATTCCTGGGACTTGTGGTCAATCATCTTGTCCCGTATCTTCCGCAATTGCTTCTCGGCCTTCTCCACGGCCCGGTCAATCGAGGCATACAAATCGTCCGTTTCCTCTTTCGCGTCGACAACGACATGGTTGGGGGCATGTACAACCAGCTCCGCCATGTGCCGGTGTTTTTCTATATCCAGAACCATGTGCGCGGTCTGCAGGCGCGGGAATTCCGCATCCAGTTTTTCCAGTTGTGACTGGGCATGGTCCCGTAATGCATCGGTTAAATCCATGTGCCGACCGGTTATGTTAATTTGCATGATGTTTCCCTCCTCGTTTCTGGTTACATAGTAAATCGCGGTCCAAGATACAATTCACGGCTGACGGGGTCGTTAATG
The DNA here is from genome assembly GCA_007127595.1 of Kiritimatiellia bacterium. Classification (GTDB taxonomy): domain Bacteria; phylum Verrucomicrobiota; class Kiritimatiellia; order SLAD01; family SLAD01; genus SKZA01. The sequence continues at coordinate 3,052 of SKZA01000271.1, read as the reverse complement.
AGAAAATCACTGGTGCCTTCGCGCAATACCTTGCCCTCGCAGATCAAATAGGCACGATCCACCACGGCCAACGTCTCCCGCACATTGTGGTCAGTTATAAGAATACCCAAACCGCGCTCTTTCAGTTCAATAATGATCTGCTGTACATCATAGACAGCCAACGGGTCCACTCCGCTGAACGGTTCATCCAATAAGATGAGCGACGGACTGGTGACCAGCGCCCGCGTAATTTCCAGGCGACGCCTTTCCCCGCCACTCAACGTATAGGCGCGTTGCTTGGCCAACTGCGCGATCTTGAGTTCATCAAGAAGGAAGGCAAGCCGTTCGCGCCGTTGGCGGGAGGAAAGCGGCAGCGTTTCAAGAATGGCCATGACATTCTGCTCGACGGTCAGTCGTCGGAAGATGGACGGCTCCTGCGAAAGGTAGCCCATGCCCATGCGCGCACGCTGATACATCGGCGTTTTGGTGACATCCTTCCCTTGAAACACGACCCGGCCTTCGTTCGGCTTCACGAGGCCGACGATCATGTAGAAGCTGGTCGTCTTCCCCGCCCCATTGGGCCCGAGCAACCCCACGATTTCCCCGGGTTTGACGTTTACGTGCACCCCATTGACCACGCGCTTGCGGTTGTAGATCTTGACGAGGTCCGACGCTTCGACCAGCAATGGATTATTGTCGTGTACCACCCTATTCTCCAAACATCAGGCCGCGTGCGCCGCCCTGCGGGTCGTCCTGGTCGGGAAACAATACCAGTCGGGCATGCGGTTCGCAAATCATTCTGTTGTCATCCCGCCAGAACGTGATGGTGTCGCCTTCCAATACGTCGCGGCCGCGCCGAATGCGGGGCGAACCTTCGAGAAAGATTTTGCCCGAAGGCACTTCATACGTGGCCTTCTGCGCCCAGGCGATTGTGTCTTCCTGGGTAATCACCACATTCCCCAGGGCCTCGATACTCTTCGCTTGATTGTCTTCATCAAAGAACACGGTGAGCCGATCGGACACGAGATGCAGTGAGGGATCGGTCACTTCGACGTTTTCCTCAAACAACGCGTATTGTTCCTTCTGGTCGAAGGTCAGTCGTGTGGAGGTAATCACCGTGGCGTCCGCCTCGTCGATTTCGAAGTCTCCGTCGTCGGCAAATACCGGCGATACCGACGTCACCCCAAGTGCCATACCCGCCATACCAGCGATAAACCAACGCATGTTCTTCTTCATTGAAAGCCTCCCTGTTCAACCGAACGCAATGCACCCTTCAGCACGACGCGCGCATCATCGTGAATTTCGAAGCGGCCGTCGCCCGCTTCCCATTTAAATCCTTCACCCGTAATGATCATATTCTCCCGCGCAATGCGCACCCGGGTGTCCGACTCCGCGTTGCGCGAAACACGATCATACATACACGTCTCCGCCGTGATACGCATTTCGACGCGGCGATCGTCATCATAGAAATCAATACGCATTCCGGTAATATCCACCAACCCGTTGGGCATGATGCGCGCGAAGTCGCCGAACAACCGGGAGCGCAGACGGTTATCGCGATCGAATTCCGGCACCTCGAAACCCCGAATCGTTTGATAATCGCCCGCGGGCTGCGCATCCAGGTCCTGCTCGAACAACAGCCACAGGGCGGCGGCGGTCGCGAGAATGACCATGACGCAGGTACACCGTCTTTTTAGCCGCTTCGGATTCATGTTCTACCGTTCACCACGTCGTCAATCGCTTTCACATGCCGCACCAATGCAGGGACCGCGGCCAACCGAATCGCGTTGTCCCTGTCCGACAAGGCCTTGGCCGGCGTGACGTGGGTCTCCAGGAACACGCCGTCGCACCCGGCCGCCACGGCCGCCCGGGCCAGATGGGGCGCCCATCGGCCGTCCCCGGCCGTACCGGACGCGCCCGCACCGGGCAACTGCACGCTATGTGTCGCATCAAAAATCACCGGATAACCAAACTCGCGCATGACCAAAAGACTGCGCATATCCGCCACCAAATTATTGTAACCGAACGAGGCGCCGCGTTCTGTCAGCAGAATGCGGCGATTGCCCGTGTGTTCCACTTTCTCAACAATATGGCGAACGTCCCAAGGCGCAAGAAACTGTCCTTTTTTGATGTTCACGACTTTACCGCTTTCCCCCAGCGCCACGACCAGATCCGTCTGCCGACACAAGAACGCCGGCAACTGCAGCGCGTCGGCCACCGCGGCGGCCTGTTCGACTTCCGCCACCGTATGGACATCCGTCAAAACCGGCAACCCATACCGTTCTTTCACTTCTTTAAGTACCTCTACGCCCTTATCGAGCCCCGGTCCGCGATAGGCGCGAATGGAGGTACGATTCGCCTTATCGTAGGACGCCTTGAAGATGACGGAAATGTCTTCGCGCTCCGCCAATTCGGCCAGCCGGCGCGCCAGATGCAGGGTGCTGCGCCGATCCTCAATCACGCACGGACCGGCCACCAGCACCAACGGGTGCTTGCCGCCCACCGGAACCGATCCCACGCGAATCGTCCGCACCGCCTGCTTCTTCTTTCGCTCCGCACTCATGTCAAAAGCCCAACACCCTCACGTCTAACTCTTCTTACTTTCTACTTCTCACGTCTTACTTCTCACTTCTTACTTCTTACTTCTCACTTCTTACTTCTTACTTCTCACGCCTCACATTCTTCCCGCCCGGCGCAGCGCCTCTTCCGCGCGGGCGACGTCGCCCGGCTCATCGACGCCCAGCGCCGTCGTCTCCGTAATGATCACCTTCATTCGTCCGCCGACGTGTAGGGCGCGTAACTGTTCCAGTTTTTCCGCCTGTTCGAGTCGGGATGGCGGGGTGTTTACCAAACGCTCCAGAAACGTTCGCCGATATCCGTAAATTCCAATATGGCGCAAGTATAGACCTTCAGCAGGCGCGCCTCCATCCTTTTCACGCACATACGGGATCGGGGCCCGGGAAAAATAGAGCGCGCGACCCGTTTCGTCGCACACGACCTTGACGACGGAAGGTTGATCGACTCGTTCAGCCTCACGAATGGGCTCGGCGGCCGTCACCATGTCCCACGACGC
>SKZA01000122.1 GCA_007127595.1 Kiritimatiellia bacterium | reverse complement strand
TATATCGGCGTTTGCGCAAGTCGAAATTACCGCGCGGATTGAGCCCTCCCGAGCGGTCCTCTACGAACCGGTCATCGCTACGGTGCGCATCCAGAATCATACCAGTCAGCGGATCATTCTGGATGACCATACGCCGGGCTCCCGGATCTGGTTCAATATCGAGCAAAGTCCCGGGCGCAGAGTGCGCCAGCGCGATCCGGTTGTCCTTGGTGAACCGCTGATCGTTGAACCACGCCAATCGGCGACGCGTCGCATCAACATTTCCCGGATATATGACATTCGGGATACGGGACCGTACAACGTGCGTGCGCGGCTGGATTGGGGCGGAGAATCCTTTGCGTCCGGACGCACGTTCTTGGACGTTGTGCCGGGATTGGAAATCACCCGAATGGTAGGGCCGGCTTCGCCGGACGGTTCGGAGCGCCGACTGTATCGGCTGCTATCGCTGAACCGCGATCGCGGCGAGCACCTTTTCCTGCGGATCGACGATGAAGCGCGCCGTATTTGTTATGCCGTACTGCATTTGGGGCGCGTGGTGCGCATTCAGGAGCCGACCATGCGGATCGATGCGGGCAACAATATCCATGTCCTGCACCAGGCGGGGCCGGGCCGTTTTTTGCATCACGCCTTCAGTCCCTCCGGCGATCAGGTCACGCGCCGTATGTACACCAGCGAGGATCCCGGTGTCGCGCTGGAATACGGGCGGGACGGAGCCGTTGTCGTCAGCGGCGCCGCCACCAGTCTGATGGATGGGGAATAGAAGGAACCGCTTATTGACGATGCGGGTTGGCCGTGTTAGATAACACGTCTTCAGTCGCATCCTCCGCACCCGTGGTGGAACTGGCAGACACGCAAGATTCAGGTTCTTGTGCCCGCAAGGGCGTGGAGGTTCGAATCCTCTCGGGTGCACCAGGCTTCGTTCGGAGCGGAGCGACGAACGAAGCCTGCCGCGGCGTAGTCCCGGCTTTACGGGACGGAGCCGGGCATCTTGATCTGTCTGCTCCGAACTTCGCCCCGGCACGCCAGCGTTATGAAGACGGGCTTCTATTACGTCTACATATTGGAGAGTCTTTCTGACCCCTCCCGGCATTACACCGGATTCACCGAACATCTTGATGCGCGCCATCAGCATCACAATGCGGGTCGTGATCCCCATACGCGCAAATACCGCCCTTGGCGGATCAAGACGGTGGTCGCCTTCAGTGAACGCTAGCGCGCGCTTGATTTCGAACGTTACTTGAAGTCTCATGCGGGCAGGGCATTTGCAATTAAGCGCTTATAATCGGCTTCGTTCGGAGCGGAGCGACGAACGAAGCCTGCCGCGGCGAAGTCCCGGCTTTGCGGGACGGAGCCGGGCGGGAGAGGACGCGTTCCCCCTTGACGATTTGCCACGCTTTTTGCATCGTTTTCAGAGGTCGTCTTATACTCACAAATAATCAGAAACCAGAAGGAGTCTCTCATGCGTAAACTTTTACTCGCACTCATCGCAATTCTTATCGGAACGTTCTGCGCGCAACAGGCGGAAGCCCAGCGGACCCAGACCCGGTCCGGCGCGGCCGACTTGGGATTGGGCGAATACACGGGAATACGGCACGCGATCGGTGTGGTCGACTTCGATAATCAAGCCGGTTGGCGCGGACGTTGGCAGCTGGGTCGCAATCTCTCCATCATGCTTGAATCGGCGCTGTCCGACACAGAGCGATTTGTGCTGGTGGACCGGCAGCAACTGGGGAACGTGATGCGCGAACAGGACCTGGCGGCCAGTGGACGCGCCGCGCCCGCTCGCGGGGTGGCGCAAACCGGTCAGATAAGGCCGGCCAGGTTCATTGCATCGGGGTCCATCACGGAAGTGGAGGAATCCGCTTCCGGTCGCGACGGCGGCATCGGCATCGGCGGTGTGCGCGTGGGCGGTGGACGTCAGCAAGCGCAAATAACCGCGATTGTGCGCATCACGGATTCTTCCACGGGCGAGATCGTCGCGCAGGAGCGCGTTGTCGGCCGGGCGGGGCGCACGGCGTTGCGCATCGGTGTGCGGCATCAAGGCATGAGCGGCGAGCTGGGCGGCTTCGAAAAAACCCCGTTGGGCGAAGCGGCGCAGGACGTGATCAACCAAGCCGCCGTCTTCATCGCGCAACAAATGGAGGAATTTCCGGTTGAGGGTAACGTGATCCGTGTGGCGGCCAACGGGCAGGTCCTTATTAATCGGGGCTCGGAATTCGGTGTGGAGGCAGGTCAGGAAATGGTCCTTCGGACGGAGGGTGAACAAATCGTGGATCCCATGACCGGCGCGGTTCTCGGCGTGGAGGAAGGTCGGGAGATCGGCCGTTTGCGCGTAGTTCGGGTGGAGGAACGATTCGCCTACTGTGAAGTGTTGGAAGGCGAAACAAACCCGGATGTCGGGGCGGTGGTTTACCTCAAATAGCCGGTGTGGGACGCTACGGATATTTCCGAACCGTATACCCTATAGAAGATCTTACGATTCACCACACAACGGTGGTGTTGCCAAATAATTCCTGGCGTACGGTCACAGAAGGGCGGGTTCTAAACCCGCCCTTCGCCGTCAATGGCTCAGCCCATACGGGATAAACTGCGGCAGGAGTTGGATGGAGAGCGACGGGCGAACAATCCACCGCGTCGATACCAGATTATGTTCGACCGCCCACAGGAATGGGATATAGACTATCACGAGCTCATCTAATGAAAGGAACTTGCCATGATCAATTTTATCAAGTTCTCCGAACTACCCGTTTTCGATCAGGATCGCGCGATTGAGTTCTACACGGAAGTCATGGGGTTTCGAGTAAAACAGGACACCCATCACCATGGTACATGGCGTTGGGTGGAACTGGAGATTCCCGGCGCGGAAACCCGCATTGTGCTGACAGAGAAACATCCGGGAGCGGATGACGATCATCCTCAACTGGTACTCGTCGTGGACGATGTGCCCGAGGTCTACGAGGAACTGAAGATGAAAGGCGTAGCATTCACGCAGGAACCTGCACCCGCGCCCTGGCGTTCAACGGAAATTTACGCCCTCTTCAAGGATAGCGAATCCAATACCATTCTGATCGGATCGGAATGAAGCATCCGTGACCGTGCACACCGGGAAACGATTCTTTCGCTATTTTCTGCCCGCACTGGGCTTTGTCCCGGCGGGCGTCTTGTTGGCCGTTATCATCACCATTGTACAGATGATCGGCGATACGCCCGTATACCGCTCGCGGGCGGTCGTTCAACTACCCGCCCCGGCGCCCGGAGATACGTTCGACGCCTACGAGATCAAGCGGCGCACATGGATCGAACAGATGGTCACAAGCAAGGTGATGATCCCGACCCGCGAACACCTCAATCGTCCGAGCGCAGAGATTCGGGAACTGTTGGGCGATGTGGAAGTCAGTGCAACCCCGCACTCGCAATTGGTGCGGCTGCGCGTGGACTCTGCGGACCCCGTCTTTGCAGCTGAATTTGCCAATGCCTGGGCGACGGCCGCCATTGAGGTGCTCAGCGTCGGCACGGGATTGCCCTTTGAATGGAGTCAGCGAGCCACGCCCGCCGCGCGACCTTGGGGACCGCCTGCCAAGGAACAACTGATTCGCGGCGCCATTTATGGCGTGTTGGCGGGCGTCTTGTTGGCGCTGGGCCTCGCGTTCCTGCTTCATCATGTGCGCCGCGATCAGCCGCCACCGACCTAGTGGTCCTGTCCTACAAATAGTCTCCATATCTAATGGGTATTCAGGGACGACACGGAGGTCGTCCCTCCAGCAATCTGCCATAGTAATCTGGAGGGACGGGCTCTGTCCCGTCCGGTATTCGTGATGAACGGCGGGTACATCATGCAAGGAGCTTCCGGGACACCACACTGGCACGTTCCCGTGCTTGATATCGCACGTTGTAGTATCCATGCTCATACGCTAGGATCAGCCCCGTACCAAATGGAGGAAAAGCATGCTCTGGTATTATGTGGAAGGGACCGAGCAAAAGGGCCCGGTCGACGAAGAGGCTTTTCAGCGTCTGATCGATGAACAGACCATTCGCGCCGACACGCTCGTATGGCGGGAAGGAATGGACGAATGGAAGCCGTGGAGCGCCTTGGCCGATCACTACGCGCCGTCTGCCGAATCCGCGGAAGTGGGGGTATGCGTGGAATGCGGACAGACCTATCCGGCCGATCAACTGGTAGAATATGGCGATTCCCACGTGTGCGCGAATTGCAAGGACACCTTCTTCCAGAAGGTCCGGGAAGGCGTGGAAACGACGGCGACCTTCCGGTACGGCGGGTTCTGGATTCGGGGAGTAGCCCTGTTCATTGACGGCGCCATTCTCGGCTTTGTGAACATGATGATGAGCGTGTTGCTGGGGCCGCTGCTGCCTCAGGAAGCGGGCGATGACGTCCGCATGAGCTTCTTCTTCGCTGTCACCGGCGTGTTGTTCGTGCTGCAATTGACGGTGGCGGCTGCCTATTCTACCTGGTTTGTCGGGCGTTTCGCCGCCACACCCGGCAAGATGGCATGCGGCTTGCGTGTGGTGTTGCCGGACGGTGGCACGGTGTCGTACGCGCGCGCGTTCGGCCGCTACTTCGCGGAAATGTTGAGCGGATTAATTCTCTACATTGGATACTTGATGGCGGCCTTCGATGATGAGAAGCGAACCCTGCACGATCGCATCTGCAACACCCGCGTGGTGTACAAGTAGGTTCCTGCCATGACCGCCGTACGACATGGTTGCAGACGTTGCGGACGGGTATTGTCGGACGATCGTATTGATACCGCCTCGTTTGTTCCATGCCCGCAATGCGGCGACCAGTTGCTGATTCGCGAGTATCCGGCTGCGCGCGTTGAACAAATCAATCAGGCAGGGAGCCCATCCGTTGAGCGCGAAGAGACGCAAGCGGGTTGCTTCTATCATCCC
>SKZA01000127.1 GCA_007127595.1 Kiritimatiellia bacterium | reverse complement strand
GGCGGTCTTGGCTGGGCCAGTGCCGCGCCCTTCAACGGCATGCCCAATGCGGAAGATCTGTATCGAGACGCCATCGCGTCCGCCGACTTGCGCCCCGAAACCCGCCGACGTGTCATTGAGCTGCTGGACCGACTCCCCGCCGACAGGGCTTTCTGTCACGGGGATTTTCACCTCCAGAACGTGGTGCGGTCCGATGGGCGCTGGTATATTGTCGATTGGGAAAAAGCCCACGCGGGATATCCGTTGCTCGATGTGGCCAAAACCGCGTTGCTCTTTCATCTCGAATCGCGCGCCCGCGCGGGGGGAATTCGACAGGTAAATTATGTATTCAGGCACGCCTTTCTCCATGCCTATCTCCGTCAATATTTCGCGTTGACGGGCCGGAACCGCGCCACGTGGGAGGATCATATGACGGTGGAGGCGGCCATATTGGCCGGTCTCGTGGATTCTTTGGAGCGACAGCGGAGATTCATACGTTTTGTTGAAGTGAGGCTTGGTCGTGAATGAGTCCGGGCAACATGACCGACGCTCCATGAAAAAGCGCGTGGCCTTCTTCCTGAAGTTGGCGATCAGCTTGTGCATCATCACGTGGATCTTCACATGGATTCCGCTGGCGGGCGTATGGGAAGCCTTGCGAACGGCGAAGCCATGGGCATGGGGCGGCGCATTGATCTGTTGGGGGGCCAGGCTGTTTCTCACCGCGCGCCGCACCCGCCTCTTGACCCGGCACCAGGGCATGTCCCTGCGAACCATGGATATCTTCCGAATTTCTGCGGTGACATCCTTCTATAAGTTGGCGCTGCCCGGCGGTGTAGGCGGCGGCCTTATCCGTTGGTACAAGATGGCGCGCCCGGACGGGAAACCCATCGAGGCGTTCAATGTGATGATGTATGACCGTGTCATTAATGCGCTGGTAACGATTCTGCTGGGCGCCGTGTTTCTCTTTGCGGACCGTTCAGTTACTACGCATCCTTATGTGTGGACGGCTCTGGCGGTGCTGGGTATCGCGCTCGTGATCCATGCGGGGATGTACCTCGTTGCTTTCAATGGCCATTTGGCGGGGTGGGTTACCCGCCGCATCGCGCCTTTTCTTCCCATGCGCATGCGTGACTCCGTTCATCGTTTGGCATCCTGCGCCGACCATTTTCATCAGTTGGACCATGTCCTGCGCATAAAAGTTTGGTCGTATGCCATCACGGGCCGTATGCTGAATCTCTTGATGTATTACCTGTTCGCCGTCGCGCTAAGCCTGCCCTTGGGTTTTGCGACCGTCGCCTGGGTGCGGACCGTCGTGCATCTGATCGTGATGATTCCGATTACCATTTCCGGTCTGGGGCTGCGGGAAGGCGCTATGTTGCTCTTCTTGAGCCCGTACGGCATCGAGCCGGAACATATCGTGGCGTTTTCCATGATGGTATTCATCGCCATCCTGCTGCATGCGGGGCTCGGCGCCGTATATGAAATCGTTCATGCGCTGTCCAAGGGACGCATCGGCGGGATGCGGAGGGCGCAGCCATGAACGTGTGTGTGTGGGGCGCATGGTACGGGAGCCGCAATGTGGGTGATCAAGCGTTATTGATCAGCCTGGCTCAGGAACTATGCGCGCATGACCCGCGAGCAGAGATCACGGTGATCTCCAAGAACACGCGGCATATCCGCGCGTACATGGAGCGGGAAGGACTGCGCGTTCGTCCCGTCAGCAAGGTGCGGGACTTTTTCCGCATGGTGTGCGCGATCCGCGACGCCGACGTCTTTCTGTTCGGCGGCGGTGTGCCTTTCTACGATCAATGGATTCACGTGGGGATCATGTGGTTCCTGACGACGCTGGCCCGGCTATTCAAGACGCCGGTGGTGACGTTGGGCGTGGCCGCGCAGTATCTGAAAGATCCCATAAGCCGTGCCCTGTATCGCCGGATGCTCGACCGATTCGAATACGTCACCGTGCGCGATGCGCGTACGCGGGAAGAATTCGAAAAGCTGGGGATCGAGCGCGACCTGCCCGTGGTGGGCGACGTGGCCTTCCTCATGAAGGCGGCCGCGTCGGACCGTGTGGATCGTATTTTGGAAGAGGAGGGCATCTCGCCTGAACGGCCGCTCATCTTCGTCGTTCCGCGCAGAATCACCGCCCTGCAGCCTTTTGCCCGCGCCCATTATCGACGGCTCAAGCGGACCGACGCAGAACGTATGTTGACTCGGCTGGCGCACGCGGCGGATCGCTTGACCGATTTCGGGCAGGTGGTCTTCATGCCTTTCCATACGCTCGAACCGGACAATGACCTACGGATGGCGGAGGACGTGATCGCCCGGATGCGTCACGCGGATCGGGTGAACATCATCCGCCGCCAATGTACGCCGCCGGAAGCCCTGGGCCTCTTGCAGCGAGGATCGTTCCTGCTCGGTTCCCGTTTACATTCCATCATCCTGTCGGCATCGGCCGGTTGTCCTTGCGTGATGGCCGCGTTCGACCTCAAACATTTCGGGATCGCGAATCTCCTGGGCTTGGACGAGTATGTGCTGGACCTGACCAACGACCATGGGCCGACGCCGGAAGAATTGATGGAACGCGCCTGGCGGAATCGGGAATCTACCCGCGACCAGTTGAACCGGCGGGTTGCGACCTTGCGCGAAGAGATCCGTGCGACGCTTTTGCGGGCGATCGATCCGAAATTTTTGAAACAGGCCCGACGCCCGGTGCAGGAGCCGCAGGCAAAATGAAACTCTTGATCACCAGCACCGTGCGCCATGCCGCGCTGACCGAAGATAGCGGATGGATCTATGAGGTGGATACGGACGCCTGGCGCGTGGTCCGGATGTGTCCGATGCCCCCGCCCATGTATCGGGAGTTCGATAACAATCAACGGGGCGGGCTGCGCGGCGGCAAAGGGCTGATCGTGGAAGAGGACCGGGTTTGGATCGCAAACGCCAGTCACATCTATTCGTTCGACCGACAGTGGAACTGTGTGGCTCGATTCTCGCACCCGTCCTGCGCCATGATTCACGATATTGCCCTGCATGGGGACGATTTGTGGGCGACGTCCACGCGCAACGATTTATTGGTCCGCTTCGATCGCGCCGGGCGCGTCACCGGCTATTTCGATTTCCGTCGTTTCCCCGAAATCTCGAAGGACATCGGTCTGCCCCAGTTGACTGCGTGGAACGAAGAGGCCTTGTTGCGGGGCGATACGGACTTCCGCGATCCGCGCACGCATGTGCTTGAGGAGACGAACCGGACCCATATCAACAGTGTCTGCTTTCTAGCCGGCGGTGACATGATCGTATCGATGGGACGCATCACGCCGGAGCGGATGAAACGATTGTGGCATGTGAAACAATGGCTCAAGGGCCGAGGCCTGTGGCCTTGGGTGGTGAAGATCAGTCAACTGATGACCCGCTTCACGGGAATGAAGTCCGCCCGGCATTCCAATCTTGTCATGGTCCCCGGCTCGTATGACACCGTCCTATTGCGTGTGTCCGGCGACGGCGCATGCCATATTTGGAAGCGCTGGCGGAATGTCATGGTCCCGATGCACAGTCTTCGCACACTGCCCGACGGGCATGTGCTGTACAATAATACCGATAGCGGTGAAGTGTTGAAGCTCGACGAGGCGACAGGTGAGATTCTGCAGCAAGTCTTTGTGGATTCCGCTTTCTTGAGGGGGAATGATGCGGTATCCGACGAACACCTCGTTGTTGGAAGTCAGAATCAGCTATTCGAAATGAATCTGCGCGACGGGCGCACGACGAGGTCGTTGCTCCTCAATGAAGATGCCCGCAGTTCCATATTTGCGGTGGCTGCGCTCCCGGACGGGATGGCGCCCTTGCCTGAGCGGCTGTACGTGGACGCCGAACAAGAGGGGGGATCATGAAAGTATGTTTGATCAGCGGCGAGATTTTTGCCTGGGGCAAATACGGTGGCTTTGGCCGGGCCACCCGCACCATTGGGCGCGAGTTGGTCAAGCGAGGCATCGAAGTCTGTGCCGTGGTCCCTCGTCGCGGCGATCAACGCCGGGAAGAAGAGCTGGACGGCATGACGGTCTATGGATTTCCCCGCCGATATCCGTTGGCGTCGCGATCCCTCTATCGTCTGTGCGACGCCGATATCTATCATTCGCAGGAACCGTCGCTCGGTGCCGGATTCGCGCAGGGGGTGCGGCCTGATCGAAAACATATCATTACTTTTCGCGACACGCGCGACGCCGAGGACTGGAAGATCGAAATGGCTCTGCCGTCCCGCAGTCGGTTTTCCGCATTCACGTCGCACCTCTATGAGAATAGTTGGCCGGTCCATCGCGCCGTGCGGCGGGCCGACGCGCTGTATTGCGCCGCGCATTGCGTTGGTGTGAAGGCGCGCAGCGTGTATCATCTTGACCGACAACCTCCGCTGCTGCCTACGCCCGTAGAAGTCCCCGCCGCGGTGTCCAAGGCCGACACGCCCACGGTCTGTTGTGTCAGTCGCCTCGACCGCAGGAAACGGCCGGAGCTCTTCCTGCAACTGGTTCCGAAGTTTCCGGATGTCCGTTTCATCATGATCGGTCCCAGCCAGGACCGCGAATGGTTTGACCAATTGATGGAACGCTATCGCCGTTATGACAACCTGGATTATCGCGGGTTTGTGGATCAATTCGCCTCCTCGGAAATCACGGATACTTTTTCGCGCAGTTGGGTGTTGATCAACACGGCGGCCCGCGAGGGCCTGCCGAACGCTTATCTCGAGGCGGCGGCGCATGGTTGCGCCATTTTGAGTCGGGTCAATCCGGACGATTTCGCGGCGCACTTCGGGCATCATGCGGCGGACGATGATTTCGAAAGCGGCCTGCGCTTGCTGTTGGAGAACGATACCTGGCGAGCCCGCGGCGAGAAGGGCCGCGCCTATGTGAGCGAACATTATGAAATCTCGCGTGCGGTTGATCAGCAT
>SKZA01000019.1 GCA_007127595.1 Kiritimatiellia bacterium | reverse complement strand
TTGGACCAGCCCGCATCGGTAAACCACAGGCGCGTGCCTTCCGGGAACGGACTCAAGACGACAAAGGAGAACGACTCTCCTCCACCCGCGCCGTCGCCGGTCTCCGGATGGCCGTTCACACCCACGATGGCAACCCCACCCGCGCTCAGCAGGCCTTCGGCGGTGATGCCGGAACCTTCCACCGTAAACTCGGCGATTTCAGGCGGTTCGGTGTCGTCGTCAATCACCACAATTTCGAATTGCTGATTGGTGAAGGCAGAGTCGTTGGGACGATCGGCGTCGGCGTCCGCCGCCCAGACGGTCGTGGTCCACACGCCCAGCATGTTGTTCGCGTACCCCACGTCGCCAAGCTCATGAGCAAGGCGCTCGAAGCTGGTCCGCGCCGCTCCATTTGCGGGGTGTTCAGCGAACAACTGCTGAGACACAATGGCGGCGCCCTCGGGGTTGTAGAGAGAAAACCGGTTGCTGGCGGAAAGTACGCCGCTTTGCGCGTCGCGGACTTCGCCGGTGATCGTAAGGCCCGTGCGCATTTGGGCATCCGTGATAAACTCAGATACATTCGTCCGGGCGAACCCGCGAATGATGGGCGGGTCGGTGTCGTCATCCACAATCGTGAATTGGAGCGGATAATTGGCGGTCACCGCGCGTCTAACCGGTATATTGACGCCTTCATAGGCTGAAACCGTGCTTCCGCCCGGCCACGTCTGGGCGGACACCGTAATGAAGAAATCGTTGTCCACATCCCAGTCCGCGTCGAAATCTCCTGATGAAAAGGCATTGACATGATAGGTGGTCACGACCGTCGCGCCGTTGACGCCGACCATTCCGCTGAAGACATAATCGTATCCGATAGAATTGAAATTCTCACCGGCTTTCACCATCGGATCCCAGTTGGGCGAAATGTTCCCCGTGCGGGAACCGATATTGGTTACGCTGGTCGGCGTATTGGTCAAGAACACCCCGTACGGACTCGTCCAGCGCACAGCGATATCAAGCAGGTTGCCCGCATCCGCAACTTCCGAATCGTACACAAAGGTGCGCACCGGCGGCGGATTGTTCGGGTCGTAGTCCGCGCCGATAAAGATCAATTCCGGCACCGGTCCCGCATCCATCATCTGGCTATGGGTTCGTCCGTCGCGCCGCGTCACGGCGTACCAGTCGCGTCCCGCGCGGATCTCGTCGAAGCGCATTGCGCCGATGTCATGGTCGTGCCACCCCTGTCCCCCTCTAATGCGAATTCCAGCAATGGAGGTGATATGGTCCTCGGTCTGCGTGGTCATGACATCCCAATAGGGCTCGAACCCGTCCGAATCGCTGGTGGTGCCGATCGGCTCCTCGGCCACGGCGCGATTGGCCGGGTATATGCTGGCGCTCAATTCCCGTGTATCGAAGTCGTATTTGAGGACGCAAAAGTACTCGGTGCTGGTCGAGACCGTTCGCGCGCTTTCGGTCTTGGCTACACTGCTTGAATCAATTCCGAACTTGTCGCTGTCGTGCAGTTTGCCGATGAAGGCTCTGGGCTGACCGCTACCACTGCTGTATCCAGTCATTAAATCAATCCCGATGTAGGAGCCGTTAAAGCCATTGTGCTCGTACATCATCATCCAGGAAATATAGACGACGCCGGTACTGAAGGCCGAGCCGAACATGCGCTCCGCCGAACGCGACCCGCCATTGCCCGCATTCCCCATCCAGGCACGGCGTCCTATCGGATCGGGGATACTGCGATTGCCCGCGCTGAAGTTCCAGTCTTCGATGTTGTGCCAGTCTGTTCGATCCTCGCAGTCCCAGTTATTGGCTCCCCAGCCAGTACCACCGCTGCGATTGGCCAGCGACCATCCTGCGTTGTAGTCAAATCCCTCAAAGATGATCGAGGATTCGGTCAAGACAATGTGACGATCCACGGCTTCGGAATAGTAGTTTCCGTTCCGGCTGAAGAACCGGTAATAGACGGTGGTGTCCGCGGTCCGGCCCGTATGCTGATAGAAAGTGGCGGACGAATCGGCCAACAGGATATAATCCGAACCCTGCGCACCGGTGCCGTAAGCGGTCCCATCGCTCGGCGTGAACGTGACCGGATCGCCGACCCGGAAGACCACCATGACATCGCGGTCGTTGAACTTGCTCCAGGAAAGGTCCACCGCCTCGGTGCCGGCCAACCCCACAGTGGGAACCGGCGGAGTCAATGTGGCGAACGCGGCGGGATTGCCGGTAGCGGCCTCGGTCAGGTACTTCGTGCCTTCGGCGTCGTTAAACTCGAACGCCCGGAAATGATACGTGGTTGACGGGTCAAGCCCCGTAATAGTGACTTCGTCAAGGTCCCCGTTGTACACTACGAAGTTGCCCGTACCGATCTCGGTGCCGTCGCCAAACTCCGCGTCGGCGGTATAGGTGATGCCGTCCACGGGGAAACCGGATTCAGGTATCTCCGAACCTGCGCGCGCCACCACGAGCACCCTAGATCCGTTGCCGCGCACCCAATTCACCCGGAACTGGTCTTTCCGCTCGGAGTCATACGTCAACTGCGACGCCTGCGAGGTGGGCGTCTCGGTCGGGTCAGAGAAGTCCAGGTCGAGCAGCCCGCGCCACGTGTCCGAGACCCGCACCTCGTCGAACCAGATATGCCCGACATTATGGTCATTATGCACACACCCGCCTACGATTTTGATGCCGTCAATCTGTGAGATTCGGCCCGCCGGGACCGTCACGGAAATATGCCACGACGCCGGTTCATCCGCAGGTATCTCCTCGCTGTCGCTGGCGTAAATCAAAGCCCGCAACTCCTGCGTCGAGAAATCATACATCATAATGACGGCATACTCGTGAAGCCCCCAGAACACGCGGGAACTCATCTGTCTTGCGGCGCCGAAACTGTCCAGCCCCAGCAGCTCCTCGTCCTGCGCCGGACGCCCCGCAAAGGCCAACTCGTCCGTACCGTCTACCAGCGCCAATCCCATGAACGCGTTGGGACTGTTATACTCATAGCTCAAGATCGCCGACGCATAGATGCGCCCGTCCGAGAACGGAGCGAAATGCCGGATCGCCGATGCTTGTTGGTTGTCGGCCAACCGGTGCTCTGTCCGGACATGATTCCCCTCGCTCTCCGGGTAACCCGCCGGAATGTTGCGGCTGCCGGATTGGATTTGGAAGATGTTTCCGCCGGGCGTGGTCGTGCTCCAATTATCCGTCCACCCGGTGCCCCCGCCCATATTGTCCAGGCCATGCCCCTCCGTGCCTTCGAAGTGATCCTTGATCTCCAGCTTCTCCGTCGTGGCTGCACTTGCCGTCGGGATGGTGGCCGCCGTCCGGTAATTGTAAGTCTCCGCCGAGGTTCCGTTCCAATTAAAGGGAATAATGGAGAAATGATACGTTGTTTCCGGCGACAACCCGGCAATGGTCCGGTCGGTCTCGTCGCCGGGGGTCACGATGGCCACGATCGTGCTGTCGCCAAACGTTTGTCCCACCGCATAACCCTCACCATCATCGGGAACGTCCGCCGGATCAGGAGCCGCGCCGGTCCGCCGCAAAATCATATAGCCCGACGGCGGTCCCGCCGCCGCCGTCCAGGACAGGTCAATGCTCGAAGAAGTCGGGTTGCCCGCGGTAAACGAGCCCACATGACCCGTCGGCTCGGTCGAGAGCGTGTGACGCGAGGCCACCGGGGCATCGGGAATCAAGTACCTGAACCCGGCCTCGTTGTACTCGTAAGCGGCGAAGTGGTAGAGCGTGCCCGGCGTCAACCCCGTCACGGTCTCGCTGGTGCCGGTGTCGGCATAGACCGCCTTGGAAGCGGACCCCACCGTGCCCGCCGAACCCCAGGCCGCATTGGCCGTATAGGAAACCCCGTCCGTCGGTTCTTCCGCCGGCGAGCCCTCGCGGGCGACAATCAGCACGTTGTCACCGCCGCTCGGCGCGCCGCGCGTCCAGCCAAGCGAGAGCGAATTATGCGTGAACGCCGTGACGGAAAGCCCCGTCGCCTGATCCTCCGGGGGATCCAAGTCCGCTGTGGCAAAGGTCTTCGGATTGTCTGTGGCCGTATCGGTATTGTAATTCACCGCCGAGCCGGAGCCGTTGTACTCGAAGACACGGAATCGGTACGCTGTGTTGGGCTCCAAACCGGTCACTTCCACCGAATTGCCATCCCCGTTATACACGATCCTGCTATTGAAGCCTTGATCGGTAGCAGCGGAAAAATCGCTGTTCACCCCGCTCGGCGCGACCCCGTCCGTCGGCTCCCAGCCCAGGCCCATGCTGCCCATGTCGTACAGGTCTTCGACCTCGGTGGCATTGAGAGCGCGGTCAAAGATCAGTACTTCATCCATGTCCCCGTCAAAGTAGTAACGATCATCCATGCTATCGGCACCAAAACGAAGAACCTCATCGGCCGTTGTGGGACCACCGGCGGCAGCCGTGGAGCTCTGCAAACTACCATTGACAGAGAGTGCGCGACCACTGCTGCTTCGAGTTACGGCAATATGAATCCACTGATTCAATGGGGGGCGATAGCCGGTATCCCAGCGATTATTCACTGTTCCATTCCCCCAATCAAAATTCAGATTGCCATTACCGAACGTAAACAACATCAAACCATCGGTCACTGTGCTACGCGATGTTGCATAGGCCATAATCCCAGCCTCAGAATTCCGGTAAATCCACATCGCGATCGTAATGTCCTCCGAAAGCAGTCCATGCCCCTGCGCAACCTCTAGGTAATCGTCGCTACCGTCCAAATTCACGGCACCCGAACCGCCAGCCCGAGTGGTCCAAGTTGGTCCATTGACCAACGCCGCATTATTATCCCCGGTGGTCGAATCGGCGGCGGTTGTTCCGGAGCCCTCATCTAACAGCCACAATCCCGCCGCATCATATTCGGTCACGACCACAATCCGGTTATCTCCGCTGCCATTGGTCCACTCCAC
>SKZA01000231.1 GCA_007127595.1 Kiritimatiellia bacterium | reverse complement strand
CATCCCGAATGATGATTTCGTAGTACACGTTCTCCGCGGGAATATACATCAGGGCGAAATCGAACGTGCCTTCATCGGGTCGGATATACTTCGTTGAGATGGCGTCCACATGCGTTTTCACATCGCGCAGAAACTGGCGACGCGCCGCTTTTGCCTCCCGTTCATCGGTCAGATCGCCCATCCGCTTGAAGTTTTCCATTGGGAATTTGGCGTCCACCGGGACCATGCCGGACTGCAGCCGGATGATCGCGTCCACGGCCTCGTTCCCCTTGAACGAATACTGCAACGCGTAACTGTTGGCGGGCAGGATTTGCGCGAGCAATTCGCCCAACATATACTCACCCAGACTCCCCCGCATCTTCGGCGACTTGAGTAATTGCTGCAGACCCGCGATGTCCTTCCCCACATCGAAGATATGTTGCGAACTCTTTTCGAGTGATACGAGCTGCTTGTTGACGTTCTGAATCACGTGCGACGCGTCCTTGAGCTGTTCATCAACAGTCTTGCGCGTGGAGTCCAGGGATTGCGACATGTGTTGATTGATCTGTTGCAGGGTTTGCCGCAACTGATCCATCTGCTGTCCGCTCTGTTGCGCCAGTGAGTTGACCTGGCTCTGGAGCAACAACATCGACTGATCGCGATCCGTAGAGGACACGGCGCGTCGCAGCGCCGCCCGCACCCACCACGCCAGCGCGACAAGGACGACCAGCAGCACGATTCCGAACAGTATGGTTTCTCCGGTCATGTCTCGCTCAACGCACCAGCATCACGGGCACGTCCGAATGGGTGATCACGTAGGTGGTCGTGCTTCCGAGGATCATTTCCCGAATGCGACTATGGCCGTACGCACCCATCACGATCAGGTCACATCCCTGTTCCTTCGCATTGTCCAGGACGGACTGCGACGAATGGCGATCTTCCGAGACCAGATTCACGGCGCGGCATTCGTGGGCTTCCGCCAGTTTCATTGCTTCGCGCGAGATTTCATTCACGCGCTCAACATCGTCTTCCTCCGCAACGGTCAGAATAATCAATTCGGCACTCAATGCCTGCGCCAGCTCGATCGCCTCGTGCAGCGCCTGACTGGCATGGCCGCTCCCGTCATAGGCGACCATGATCTTGTTGATTTCGCGAAAGGTCGGCGGAGTGACCATGCACGGCTTGATGGAATGCCGCACGACGCGTTCGGCCGTCGAACCGAGGGCCTCGCCGACCAGATCCGCGTGGCTGCCGCGCTGACCGAGAATCACGAGTTCCGTCCGCACCTCCTCGTCGATCAATACGCGCGAGGGGTGCCCCATACGGATCACGCCTTCTCCTTTGATCCCGGCCTTGGCGCATCGATCATTGAAGGCTTCGATAATCACGTTCCCTTTTTGCTCCAGCATTTCCCTGAACTGTTGGAGCTGACTGCTGTAGGGCTGGGCGCCGATCCAACCCGAGATATCCGCCATCAGGGGGCCTTCCAGCATGCGCGAGTCGAGCACATGCACACCGGTCAGATGCGCCTTCAGCCGTTGCGCCAAATAGACGGCATATTCGCAGGCGGTGTCTCCATGACGGGACCCGTCCGTACAAACAAGAATGCTCTTCATCATGGTCGTGCTCCTTTCCAATGCGGGATGACGTCGGCCGCCTTCTTCTATCCGACAGCATAAACATTTTACCCCGTTCTTGTCGATACGCGATGCATGTCTAACAGAAGCACGCAAAGCGCGGGGCGGTAAAGACAGGCGTATTGAGTCAAGCCGCACCCGTTTGGATTTTGAACCCGGCTTCGTCCTCCTGCGGAGTACTACGCCGCGGCAGGCAGGAGGCCGCGGAGACCGAGGTGGTGGGAACGGGCGTCTTGAGTCCAGCCCAGCCCATTTGCTTTTTTGAACAGAAGCTCGCAGAGACATTGGCGATGAGGATTGAGCTCATGAGTCAGGCCGGGGCCATTTGTTTTTTTATGTTGGGGGGAGGATGTTGGGTGTTCAGTAGTCCGTGGTCAGTGGCCAGGCAGAGAGTGTCCGACGCACGCTACTCAACAACATGAACAACAAGCTGAAGGCATAGGCCTGACTCACGACGCCAATCGATACCGCCTCGGCCTTTGCGAGCTTCTGTTCAAATTTTGAGATGATGAATCGAGAGTAAGATGAAGAGTACGTGTTAGAACGAAGTTCGCCCTGAACCCGTATCCCGAATCCCGAATCCCGTATCTCGACCACCGAACCCTGAACCCCGAACCCTGAACCCAAGCTCCCTTGACAAGCGCCCGTGTATCCCGGACCCTATCGCATCTTCGGCTTGGCAGGCCATCGGACGTGAAATGAACCATTCCCTTACCCATACGCCAAAGCGCGTCGCCGTCGGCATGAGCGGCGGCCTGGACAGCTCTGTCGTCGCCTCCCTGCTCAAGGATCAGGGCCACGAGGTGATCGGCCTGACCCTGCACCTGTTCAAGGAGGGCTCGCGTTGCTGTTCGCTGGAGGACGTACAACGCGCCCAGCGGGTATGCGAACATCTCGGCATCCGTCATTACACGCTGAACGCCGTGGATCTGTTCGAAGAAACGATTATCCAGCCGTTTGTCGATGAATACACGCGCGGGCGCACCCCGTCGCCCTGCGTGCTCTGTAATCAGTATATCAAGTTCGGCATCCTGCACACGCGGGCGGAACAGCTTGGTTGCTCGCACGTGGCTACGGGCCATTATGTGCGCATCGAAAAGAACGATGATGGGTGGCACATGTATCGGGGGCGGGACGCGAAAAAGGATCAGTCCTACTTTCTGCATCGCCTGTCGCAGGAACAACTTGAACGCAGCCTGTTCCCTCTGGAAGGCTGGAGCAAGGATCGCGTGCGCGCCTATGCCGATGAACGCGCCTTGCCGGTATCCATCTCGAGCAAGGCGGAAAGCCAGGATTTGTGTTTCATCACGGAAGCCGGCCCGGCGCCTTTCGTGGAGCAATACCGGCCCGAGGTTAAACGGGACGGCGAGATTCGAAATCCGGACGGCAAAGCGCTAGGCGCACATCACGGCATTCACCGCTATACGGTCGGCCAACGCAAGGGGCTCGGCGTGGCCGCCGGCGCACCGTTGTATGTGAAAGAGATCGATCCCGTTACGAATACGGTGTTTGTGGGATTTCGCGAACAGGTTCGAAGCGAAAGCTGCCGTTTGGACGACGTACACTGGATCGCCGGACGACCGCCCGATCCGGAACGGACCTATGCGATTCGCTTGCGTTACCGACACGACGGGGTATCCTCTCGCTTTACCGCAGTAAATGAACATACGCTGGACGTTCACTTTGACGAACCCCAATTCGCGGTCGCACCCGGCCAAGCCGGCGTCTTCTACGACGGAGACGAAGTCCTGGGCGGCGGATGGATCGGGAAGAATGGTTAATGGTTGATGGAAGGAAGACAGGGTTCATGACGTATTTCTCGAACGAGAACGAAACCGGGCGCTTTACAGTGAACGGTTGGTGAGGATATGACGGCGATTACTGAACAGCAGGACGAACAGGTTCTCCGCGCCGGGCTAACTGAGAAGCTTCAAGCCCTTCGCGAGCGCCTGCGCGAAATGGGATCCGTCATCGTCGCTTTCAGTGCGGGCGTGGACAGCACGTTTGTCGCCGCCGTCGCGGGCCGTGAATTGGGTGAACGCGCCCTCGCCGTTACCGCCACATCTCCCTCATTCCCGGAACGCGAATTAAAGGAGGCCAAGACGCTGGCGGAAAGCTTGGGCCTGCAACATCGCGTCATCCGTTCGAACGAACTGGCCAACCCGGATTACGCCAACAATCCCAAGAGTCGCTGCTACCATTGCAAGACCGAACTGTACGGGCTCCTGCGCGCCATGGCGGATCGGGAGGGGTACGCCCATATCGTGGATGGCACGAACGCGGATGATGTCGGCGACTTCCGCCCCGGCCGCAAAGCGGCCAAGGAACAGCGGGTCACCAGCATTCTCCAGGAACTGGGCTTTACCAAAGCCGAGATACGTGAAGCCTCGCGGGCCATGGGCCTGAAGACGGCCGACAAGGCCGCGTTTGCCTGCTTGGCTTCCCGGTTCCCGTACGGTATCAAGATCACGGAGGAAGCCTTGAAAAGCGTCGAGCAAGCCGAGAACCTGATCCGCGACATGGGTTTCGAGCAGGTCCGCGTCCGCGTGCATAACGACATCGCCAGAATTGAGCTCGCCCCCGCCGATATCCCGCGCTTCCTCGACGAGGAAACGCGGCAAGCCATCGTCAATGGACTGAAATCGCTGGGTTACCGCTACGTCACGCTCGACCTGCAAGGCTATCGCTCCGGCAGCCTGAATGAAGTATTCCTCAAGCGCACGCTGTGAACCTGATCCTTGTCTCCCGGGAAGAAGTCGGATCGCGCGGTATGGTCACCCTCACCGATCGTCGCGCGGACCATATTCGCGACGTGCTACACGGTCGTGCGGGCCAGTCCCTGCGCGTCGGCCAACTGAACGGACCGCTTGGCACCGGAATGATCCAGGCCCTCACACCCGAAGCGGTCACCCTGCGATGCGTCTTTTCCGACGCGACGCCGGGGCGACCGCCGGTGGACCTGTTGCTGGCCATGCCCCGCCCGAAAGCCATGAAACGGTTATGGGCGCCCTTGGCCTCGCTGGGCGTCGGACGCATCATGTTGACCAACGCGCAAAAGGTCGAACGATACTATTTCGATTCTCATGTGCTTGAGCCGGATTTCCATAACGAACGCTTGAAAGAAGGTTTGGAACAGGCGATGGACACCCTGCTGCCCGAGGTAACCGTACATCGCCAGTTCAAACCGTTGATCATGGAAGAGCTCGACCACCTTTCGCCCGGCACGCATCGCATCGCCTCCGATCCGTCCGGCTCCATCCGCGTCGCGGGTCGCCTGGCCGGGTCGATCCGAGCGGCCAAAGCGGTGGT
>SKZA01000213.1 GCA_007127595.1 Kiritimatiellia bacterium | reverse complement strand
GCCAGAACCTCCGGCGCCAGCGCATCCATGTGCAAAAGCGCCATCAGACCATATTCCACCTTCTTACTCAACTTCAGCATCGCATATCCGACCTTTTTAGTCTGCTTTTTAAAGATAGCCGCATGGCCCCGCATGTCAATGGAGAAACCTCGATGGCTCACACTTATCGAAGTATGGCCCTTGGCACCACGAAACCGGGGGATCACACTTATCGAAGTGTGATCCCCTGCACTTCGCAAAGGGATTATGCGTCCGCGTTGAAGAAGCATTCGCGATGGATATGCGCGATGGGGATGCCCCGTTCTTCCAGCCAGTCGGAGGTCTGATCGATCATCGCGTCCAGCCCGCAGAGGTAGTAGTGGATACCGGGGCCGAGCGGAATATCGTCGAGCAGGTCCGTGACACGCCCATGATGCGCGTCCTGTGCGGTCTCCCGCGAGACGGCCAGTCGCACGTCGCATTGTTCACGCATCCATTCTACGTCTACCGCGTCCGCGCGCGTGCGCACGCCGTACAGACAACTCAGGGGCGGGCTGTTGGGCCACGTGCGCAAGTACGACATGAAGGGCGCGATACCGGTTCCCGTTGCAATGAATACCGAAGGCGCCTGGTTGCCCGCCTGTCCGGGCCGGAACCAACCGAAGGGCGGACTGATCTTGACGCGATCCCCCTGTTTGCGCGAACCGAGGTACGGACTCACTTCCCCGCCTTCCATGCGGCGAATGAGAAAACGCAATTCGGGATCGTTTGCGCCGGAGGAGAAACTGTAGGGCCGCGATCCCTGCCCGTCTTCGCCGAAGAGCGCCGCGCAATCGCCCGGAACAAAGCTCACACCGTTGCGCTCAAGGACAAGTTCGTAAATTCCGTCCGTGCGCCAAATCACATCGAGCACGCGCGCTGTTCCTTCTTCAATTTTGGAGGTCATTCGTCACGCACTCCTGTTCAAAAAAAACGATCTGTCGGCGCGTTCGCCGCCTGGCGAAACGGGCCGAGGAACCGCACTTCGCGTTCCAGCTCAAATCCGAAACGGTCGCGTACCGCCTGTCCCATCAAACGCGCCAGTTCAAACACATCGTCCGCCGTGCCGTCCTCGCCCTTGATGATAATGTTGGCATGTTTCCGATACACGAACGCACCGCCCACCCGCAACAATTTCGCACCCGCCTCCTGCAGGAACCAACCGGCGGCCTGGCGGCGTCCCGCCTTGGACGTCGGCTCCACGTTGCGAAAGATACTACCGATACACGGCTCCGTCCGCCAATCGGGATGTTTTTCACGGCGCAGGTCCAGGATCGACGCGCGCTCCTCCCGCATGGCCTCGCGATCGGAAGACGCCAGACGCAGTCGCGCCGACAAAACGACCTCCCCGGTTTCCTGCAAGCGCGAACGACGATAGGCAAACCCCAATTCGTCCGCCATCACACGATAGACGTCCCCACGCTCATTCATCAGTTCGGCCGACTCGAGCACGTCGCCGATCTGCTTACCGAACGCGCCCGCATTTCCGACAATCGCGCCGCCGACTGTGCCCGGAATACCCGAACAGGTTGTCACTCCGCTGAGCCCGCGCTCGATCGCCGCGCGCACCAAGTGATCAAGGATCGTCGATCCCGCCACCTCCACCACCTCGTCCTCCACCTCCATCAGCGGTTCCTCGGCAAAATACCGCACCACCACCGCATCCACGCCCTGGTCGGATACCAGTAGATTGGATCCGCCTCCGATCAGTACATACGGGGTGTCGTGGGCGATCAGGACCGACAACGCGGCCTTGAGTTCGTCGGGGGTGCGACATTCGATAAGCGCCCGGCACGGACCGCCGAGTTGAAACGTGGTAAGCGGCGCGAGTTGGTTCTTCACATCAGGCATCCTTCAGCAAGGTCTTCCCGTCCTCGTCCGCACGGGCCAGCAGCCAAAGATAGTCCGACAGACGATTCAGCCACACGATAAGCGTCTTGTTCGTTATCAGTCCCTGCTCCATCAGGCCCACCGCCTTTCGCTCGCAACGGCGCACTACGGCGCGCGCCAGATCGATGTGCGCAGCGGCGGGCGTGCCGCCTGGAAGAATAAATCCCGTCGGTGTCGGGAGGGACGCCTCAAGTTCTTCGCGTTCACGATCCAACTCAGCCAGCATCGCCGCGTCCACACGCTGCGGGAGCCGGTCGACATGCTCCAGCGACGTCGCCAATTCCGCGCCAACGACGAAAAGGCGCCGCTGCAACGAAACCAGTCGCTCAAGCGTTTGTGTGTGCGTCGCCATGGAGCGGGCGACACCCAAAATGCTGACGACCTCGTCCACATCGCCGTACGCATTCGTTTGCGGACAATTCTTGGAGACCGTTTCCCCGGAGAACAATTGCGTTGTCCCTTTGTCGCCGATTCTGGTAGTGATGCTGGACGCCTGTTTCATGAACGAAAGAGTTCCGCAAATACGGGGCGGTGTCAACCGGCGCGCAACAATGGAATCCTTATCCACAGACGATTTATTGGAATGTACCATCGCCGCCGCGCGCGCGGCGGGCGATCACGCACGCGCTCAAGCTCATCGACGCGGCGAGGCCCACGCGCGAACAGCGCACGACGTGAAACTGGCGCTCGATACGGAGGCGCAGATCCGCGCCGCCGAAGCCATCCATGACCGGTACCCCGCGCACCCGATTCTCGGCGAGGAGGAAAGTCACGAACGCGACCCGTCCCAACCGCGCTGGATCGTGGACCCCATCGACGGGACGGTAAACTTTTCTCATGGCATGCCTTTCTGGTGCGCATCGGTGGCGGTCGAGCATGAAGGCCGTACCCGCGCCGGCGTCATCTACGCGCCGGAACTGGACGAGCTTTACACGGCTACGGCGGAAGGTCCGGCCCTGCTCAACGGCAAGCCGCTGTCCGTATCCGCCGTGGACCGGCTGGAGCGCGCGCTGATCATGACGGACACCAATAAGGAGCCGTACGACTTTCCGGCAGGCGCAGCCTTGTACGGGAAGCTATTGCATCGCGCGCAAAAGGTGCGCGTGATGGGCGCCGCCGCGCTGGACATGTGCCGCGTGGCGTCCGGCATGGCGGAGGGCTATACGGCCTTGGGCATTTATCCCTGGGACACGGCCGCCGCCGCCCTGCTGACTGAACGAGCCGGCGGCCGTTTTGAAGTCATCGAAGTGTTGGGCAACAAGCGGTTCCGCGCCATTTGCTCGAATGGACGGGTCCATGACGAATTGAAAGCGGTCTTCATGGAGACGCTCGCGGAATTTGGCAACCCCAATGGGGCATGACGCGGTGCGCGCGGGCCGCCTGGGCTCTCATGTTGCACCAGGACGACACGGAGGTCGTCCCTCCAGACAGGACATCAAGAGAAATGCGGGCTGTTCACTATCCGGCTTGGAACCTCAAGGATCCTTCTCACGGAGAGTGATCGCTGCACGGAACTCCGGGCGTGCGCGGGTGACGCGCACCTCGCGCCATCTTTCCTCCTCCTCATTCACCCCGACGATGACGCTCTCTTCCGTCACGCGCCAGTCCGGGTGCTCAGCCCATGCGGTGTCGCCGTCTTCCAGCTCGAGCTTGGCGCCGGCTTGATAAGACGTCAACAAGGTCGCGGCCTCACGCATGGCGCCGCCCCGTTCCTCGGAACGCAGGGAAAGGATCAACGTATATCCCACGGTCAAGGCCAGCAATCCGGCGATGAACAACGCAAACAGCACTTCGATGAAGGTGAAGGCGGCGGTGTATGGCCTATGACCGCGCGGGCGCCTCATAAGTCCGAACTGGATATTTCCGCGGCGTGTCCGGAGCCGCCGGGTTCCCCGTCGCTACCGTACGAAATAATTTCGAACGGTTCGCCGCGGCGTCCGGGGGCCAGATAGATGTATTCGTTGCCCCACGGGTCCAACGGCAGACGGGTGCGCGCAAGATAGCCTTCTTCGGGATATCGTTCCGGCACGGGGGACGCCGTCGGCCGCCTGACCAAGGCCTCCAAGCCCTGAGCCTGCGTCGGATAGCGACCATGATCGAGATGATACGCCTGTAATGCCTGCTCGAACTGGCTGATCTGCAGTTGCGCCATTTTCACCCGCGACTCGACCTGATGCCGCATTACGCCCACGGTCACAATGCCCGCAAGGCCCATGACAATGACGAGCACCACGAGGATCTCGATGAGGGTGAAACCTTTCTTGAGACGCGTCGGCTCACCCGGAGGGTTCGCCCTACCGGACACACCGAGCGCATTGGGTAAGGCGAGGCGTCCCGCCGAGCCGGCGTTCATATGATTCTTGTCAGGATTCATCACCATAATTCCTTTTGGGAAGATACCGCATCACCCGGGGGATCAGCAAGCACGTCGTCGAACTTCGAGGCCAATGCGTCGAGTTTGGCGAGATAGTACGGCACGTTTTCGTCCCGGTCCGACGGGTCCCACTCGGACACGCGCTTAGCCGCCTCATGCACCGCCACCGACTTACGCGCGCCGGTCACGTAATACGCAATTTGGTCGCCCGCCTGATATTCGCGGTCCGACCGCAGGGCCAGCTCGTACGCCGCATTGCGCCCCCGGCTCTTGCCCTTGATCTTTTCCTGATAGGTGGTCGGCGCGTCTTGCAACGTTTCGGTCTTGGCAAAGCGTTCAATCGGCCACTTGCCTTCCATGATTTCCTTGGCGTATCGCTCCTTCAGTTGCGGGATATCGGCGGCGCGATCTTTCAGGATCAATTCGATCATTTCGCGCAGAAAAACGCGCTGAAACGGTTCCAGCCCGCGCGATTTCAACGCCGCGCCCTTCAACAAGACTTCGCCGCGTTCGTCGAGCAACGCATAGTTCTTCATCTTATAGCTGAACATGGAGGGGTACTCACCGTCGAATTCCACCTCGATCCTGCCAGGCACCATCGCCGCGAGTACCACAACGCACTGGTGGAGCTATCGAGGGACGTTTGCCCGCGGGCGTTCGGCGACGAG
>SKZA01000082.1 GCA_007127595.1 Kiritimatiellia bacterium | reverse complement strand
ATCCTTCGGCCACGTCATGATCTCTTCCGCGAACGATTCATTGATCAGCTCCGCGCCCTCGACGTGATCCGTTTCGTATTCCTCGGGTGAGCGCAGATCGATGAGCCGCGCGTCCTTGGAGCGGACTTCCTTGAGCGCCTCGTCCGGCTCGATCAACAGTTCGGCTTCCTGTTTGCGCGCCTCCTGCAGATACGTCACCATGGCGTCGACGTCCTTGTCGTGTTTGCGGGCTACCTCGGCCAGGGTATCTTCTTCGGCAAAGCCGCAGCTTTGGCAGCCGCCGACGTGAAAGCCCTTGAACAGGGCGCGACGCGCGCCGGGAAACGAGGCCAATACATCGGCCATGCGGGTATCGGGTGTAAGATTCAATTCCGTCATTCGACCCTCCTTTGAAAGCGTCAATGTATAATGGTTTACACGTGCACATGTACAGCATAGAGTCCGATGTTTCAAACGATGGGCAATAGAACGTCGATAAGATAGCAACGCTCGTTGAGCGTGCATCCACCGCCTGACGGCGGCGGCTACGAAGAGACGTGTAGCCGCGCCCGTAAGGGCGTGGAGGGTTGGAGCGTGCTCGTTGGGTGTGCATCCACCGCCTGACGGCGGCGGCTACGAAAGAGACGTAGCCGCGCCCGTAAGGGCGTGGAAAGATGTGCCCACGATCTTTCAACGGGCTCATAGAGATCGCAACGTCATGAACAATGATTCAGTGAAAAAGGAAGAGGCGCCGTCGCGCCATGAAGTGTCGAAGATGTTCGACAAGATCGCGCATCGCTACGATCTGCTGAATCGCTCCCTATCGTTCGGACAGGACGTGGTCTGGCGGAAACGTATGAAACGTCATCTGCCGGACCAGGAGGGATTGCGGGTCCTCGATCTTGCCACCGGTACGGCCGATCAATTGCTGTATCTGATCGATGACGAACGGGTTGTTTCAGGAATCGGGATGGATCTGGCCGAGAAGATGTTGGAGATCGGCCGCGAAAAGATCGCCGCGCGCGGGTTGGACGGTAAACTGCGGCTGGAAACGGGCGACGCGGTTTCCATCCCGGCGGACGACGAGAGCGCGGATGTAGCCACGATTTCCTTCGGGATACGGAACGTCGTTGCGGTGACCGAGGCCCTCGACGAAATGTACCGGGTCCTGAAGCCGGGCGGGCGGGCGCTGATCCTGGAATTTTCGCTCCCGCGCAAC
This sequence comes from Kiritimatiellia bacterium, assembly GCA_007127595.1. Classification (GTDB taxonomy): domain Bacteria; phylum Verrucomicrobiota; class Kiritimatiellia; order SLAD01; family SLAD01; genus SKZA01. The sequence continues at coordinate 3,755 of SKZA01000082.1, read as the reverse complement.
GTGGTCATGCGCAAACTGTACCTCTTCTATTTCCGTCACATCCTCCCGCGCATCGGCTCGCTCGTTTCCGGAGATGCGTACGCGTATCGTTATCTGAACAAGACGGTGGAAACGTTTCCCTATGGCGAGGCTTTCTGTGAATTGATGCGCGCCGCCGGGTTCCGCGACGTGAAGGCGCGCCCGTTGACCTTTGGTATCGCGTCCATTTATCAGGGGGACAAGGAGTGATGGTGCGGATTCAGAAGATTCTCGCAATGTTGATGAAGGCATATGAGGAGAACGTCCCCCTTGGAGGGACGCGCTCTTGTCGCGCCGTAGCCTTGCGAAGGCGGATCCGCGCGTCCGGGTCACGCGGAAGCGTGACCCTCCAATGAGAGGTTTTATTGAAACACCACACTTGAGCTCGACGCCAACATCCTTATGAGTCACATCGCCGCCAATCTGGATATGTGTCCGTGGCCGGAAGCCGCCGCCCGGTTACGCAGCGAAGTGGAACGCGTGTGGGCGGAGGAAGGCGGTCACGCGCCGGGCCGGATTCTGCGCGCTTCCGTGTTGATGGAACGCGTGTCGCCCCTCGACTGGTTGAGCGATATTTCCGGTGAGTTACGCTTCTACGGATCCACGCGCGACCGCAATATGGCGCTCGAAATCGGAGGCGTCGGCGTGGCCGACGAGGCGGTATGGCATGAACCGGTTGCGTACGAAGCCGTCTTCAAACGCTTGCACGCAACGCTGGATACCTCGTCGAACGGCTTACGCTACTATGGCGGGTTCCGTTTCGACGCGCATTCCGAGCCGGACGACGACTGGCGCTCGTTCGGCGTCAGCCGATTTGTGATACCGCGCCTGGAACTGCGTACGGGGCCGATGGGCTCGCAGTTGTCGTTTCATTTCAAACCGGACGAGGCGGCGTCGGGCGCGTTGACGCCGTTCATGGACCGGCTCGCGGACATGTCGTTTGCCGAGCGTACGTGGGAAGACACGTTCCCGCCTCCGCGCAGCCGGAGCGATACGCCCGACGAGGCGGGTTGGACCGCCAACGTAGAGGTCGCCTTGCAGGATTTCGACGCCGGGTCACTGGAAAAGATCGTGCTGGCGCGCAAGGCGTTGTTCGAGTTCGAGGGGCATCTGGATCCCGTCACCTTGTTGCATCGCCTGAAATCAGCCACGCCCGAATGTTTTCATTTCTGTTACATGCCGTCGGAGGCCATCGCGTTTGTGGGCGCGTCGCCGGAACGCTTGTACCGCCGTGAACAGCGCGAGATCGAGACCGAAGCGGTGGCCGGCACGCGCATGCGCTCGAAGGACGACGCCGAAGACGAGCGACTGGGCGCCGAACTGCTGGCCAGCGACAAGGATCAACGGGAGCACGCGTTCGTGACCAACGGCATTCGCGACGCGTTGGCGCCCTTATGCGAAGCGCTGGACATCAAGGACCAGCCGTCCTTGCTGAAACTGGCGCGCGGCCAGCATCTGTACACGCCGGTGAAAGGGACGCTTCGCGAAGAAGCGGGCGACGCCGCGATTCTGGGCGCGTTGCATCCGACCCCGGCGCTGGGCGGCAGTCCGACGGACAGGGCGCTCGCGCGTATTTCGGAGTTGGAACCGTTCGATCGCGGTTGGTATGCTGCGCCCGTTGGTTGGGTCTCGCGCGATTCCGCCGAATTTGCGGTGGCCATTCGCTCGGGCCTCGTACAACCGCAACGCCTGGCCCTCTTTTCCGGCGCGGGCATTGTGAAAGGTTCGACTCCGGAAAGTGAATGGGAGGAAATCGAGCTGAAAATACGGGATTTCATCAAGGTATTGACCGGATCATGATCCATTTGCCGTCGAACCTGAACGCCATCTGGTCGGACCTGCTCGTGGAAGAGCTGGCCCGTTGCGGCGCGCGCTGTTTCTGCATTTCTTCCGGCGCACGGTGCGGGCCGCTGACGACCGCCCTCGCGCGTCATGACGCCATCGAGCCCGTGGTCCATTTTGATGAACGCGCGTCGGCGTTCTACGCGCTGGGCCACGCCCGCGCGACGGGCGAACCCGCCGTATGGGTGACCACGTCGGGCACCGCGCTGGCCAACGGCCTGCCGGCCATCATTGAAGCGGCGCAGGATCGTATACCGCTGATCCTGCTCACGGCGGACCGCCCGCCCGAACTGCGCGATGCGGGCGCGAACCAAACCATCGATCAACCCAAACTGTACGGCTCCTATGTGCGTTGGCATGTTGATGTCCCGTGTCCGGACATCGCCGTTCCGCCGTCGTACGTGCTCACGACGGTCGACCAAGCCGTTGCGGCGGCCAACGGGCCCGACGCCGGGCCCGTCCATCTCAACCTCATGTTTCGCGAGCCGTTGACGCCGGAACCGGACGGACACGCGTACGACGAATATCTAGCTTCCATCTCCGATTGGCTCGATGCCGACACGCCGTTCACCGCGCAGGGCGAGAAATTGCGCACGCCGACGCCTCAAACGATGGACGTCATCGCCGCCCTGCTGGGCAAACCGGAAAACGGGCTACTGGTCGTGGGACGACTGGACGACGAATCGGAACGACGCGCGGCCCGCGAACTCGCGCGCATGTTGCCGTGGCCCGCGTTCGTGGATATCGCGTCGGGCCTGCGCCTCGGGAAACAGCAAACGGATCATATTATCGCGCATGCCGACCAGGCCTTGCTCGCCGCGGCCCCGGACCGCAAACCGGATTTCATTCTTCAATTCGGCGGGCCGCTGGTGTCGAAGCGCATTCAGCAGTATGTGGCGGACTGTGCGGCGGATACGGAATACATGCTCATCAAATCGCATGGCCGCCGTCAGGACCCCGCGCATCGTGTCCGGTTCGCGTTGGAAGTGCATTTCCCGACCTTCATGACGGCGTTACGCGCGCGCAACGTGAAAGCGCGCCCGGCGCGTCAGCTCAAGAAATGGCAGGAAGACAGTCGCCGCATTGGCGCGTTGCTGGAATCGTTCATGGGGGAGGGGGAGGACCTCGACGAAATCTTCGTGGCGGCGGAAACGTCCCGGACCATTCCCGAATCGCACGGCTTGTTTCTCGCCGCCAGCATGCCGATTCGCGACATGGACATATACGCCGTCGCCGACGGCGCGTCGGTGCCCGTGGCCGCTAATCGCGGCGCGAGCGGGATCGACGGCACCATCGCCAGCGCCTGCGGTTGGGCGAACGGCGCCGAACGGCCTGTGGTGGCGGTTGTCGGCGATCTGGCCTGTCTGCATGATTTGAACGCGTTGCACTATGCGCGCACGTCGAAACAGCCCGTCATTGTCATTGTGGTGAACAACAACGGCGGCGGCATTTTTTCGTTTTTGCCCATTGCGGAACATGCGGAGGTGTTTGAAACGTGTTTCGGCACGCCGCACGGATTAACGTTCGAACACGCGGCGCGTCAGTTTGAATTGCCGTATGCGCAGCCGGCCACGCGCGAGGAGTATCGGGCGGCTTTCACCAAGGCGCTGGAACTGGGCCGCTCGTGCATGATCGAAGTGCAAACGGATCGCACGGCGAATGTGGAGTTGCATCGGTCGCTGCAGACGCGCATTCGCGAAGCGCTCACGGCGGGGTGAGATGAACCTATATCAAAACATGAAATCGGCTCCGCAGGAGCGTCGCCCTCCAAAAGAAGATGTAGCATTTGATCACGGCATGGAGGGCGAGACTCCTGTCGAGCCGGTCTTGGGTTAGTTCATGTATCCCGCGTTGCATGGCATTGAACGGGGCGAGGCCGGGAAACCCGTCATCCT
>SKZA01000281.1 GCA_007127595.1 Kiritimatiellia bacterium | reverse complement strand
TTCGAAGTTCGGATCAATCGCCACATAGTCCCCGACGCGCACGCCCAATTCCATAAGGTCTTCGCGCGAGTCGCTGAATTCGTCCACGCGCACTTCGACATGTTCCCAGCCGACCGGCTGTGTATCGACGTCCTTGTCGAACGTATGACCAGAGGCCTTCAACGGAAGAATCGTCCCACGGCAAACCTTGCCTTCGCTGGTAAAGATCGTCACACGCGCCCCTTCGGCAAAACGACTGGACCACGTGCCAATCGGCGCTAATTCCAGACGGCCGTTGGCCTTCAACGTCTTCACCATGGCGCCCAAGGTGTCCAAATGCGCGACCAACGCGCGTCCCGGCGTCTTGCGTTCGCCCTCCAGCACGGCGCGAATCGCGCCCCGCCGCGTCAGTTCAAACGGAATGGACAGCCGTTCCAGTTCCTCGCCGACAAAATGTACAATACTGTCCGTGTAACCGGACGGACTCGGAATTTCGATCAACTGACGCAGCATACCGGTCAGATACCCGAGATCGACATGTGACTCTTCCGTAATCATGCTTTTATCTTTCGCAAACGACTCTGCGGAAACAGCAGGTCAATGAAACACTCCGCCGTGGGTTGCGGCTCGTGATTGGCCAGGCCCGGCCGCTCATTCGCCTCGATCACCACGTATTCGGGACCGTCCACCTTCGGCACCAGGAAATCAAGCCCGACAACGGGGATATTCAATGCGCGCGCGGCCTTTTCAGCCGCCTTCTTCAGTTCCGGATGCAAGTCGTCGGTCACGTCATGGATCGTGCCGCCCGTATGCAGGTTGGCGGTCTTGCGGACGGTCAGGGTCTTGTCGGCGGGCAACACATCGTCCATGTCATAACCCGCCGCAGCCACGCTCCGTTTGGTTTCGTCGTCCATCGGAATGCGGCTTTCCCCGCCCGTCGCCGCACTGCGGCGACGACTCAACTTTCCGATCAACTCTTTGATCGTATGTTGACCTGTCCCGACAATCTCCGGAGGTTTCCGCACGGCCGCCGCGACCACCTTGTACCCGATGACAATGATGCGCAGATCCGTCCCCTTCACCATCTTTTCGATGATCACGGTATCACAATATTGTTTGGCACGCCGGATGGCCTTATCCAACTCCTCCAAGGTCGTGACATCGACGGAAATTCCCTGCCCTTGCTCCCCGCGCACCGGTTTAACCACGACGCGACGATGCTTCTTCAAGAAAGCTTTTCGTTCGTCGTCTTCATGGACCGTCATCTGATCGGGAATCTTCAACCCATGATTTGATAACAGGCGCAGTGTTACCTGCTTGTTATCGCACCAACTCATCGTAATGGCTGACGTTAGTTCCGTCAGCGACTCACGGCATATGATCGAGCGGCCCCCATAGCTCAGGGTGAAATATGCGTTCTCCTTGTCGAGCACATCCACGGCAATCCCGCGCCGACGCGCCTCGCGAATAATAATGTCCGCATACGGATTCATCTTTTCGTCCGGCGCCGGTGACACGAACAAAGGTTCATTGATCGGATTCTTGTGCTTCATGCAAAAGACAGGTACCCGTTTGAAACCGATCTTCTCATACAGTCGCACGGCCTCCGCATTATTATGCATGACGGAGAGGTCCATGTAAGCGCGTCCCAGCGCATGGTAATGCTCGGCCAGATATCGGACCAAGGCCTCGCCCACACCCGGTTTCGGCGCCTGGGCGTCCACGGCCAATGACCACAAACTCGATCCGGACTCCGGATCATGGAAGAAGAGGTGATGATCCACGCCTGCCGACACGCCCACGATCTCACCGCTGTCCGTGTCTTCCGCGACAATGTATAGCAGCACGCGCGAACGGCGATGCGACCAGAGATACTCTTCATCCGCCAACACCATCTGGCGGGCGGCATAAATGCGGTTGATGCCCTCAATATCCGCGCGCGTTTGTATGCGACGAATTAGTATGCCCTTGGGACGATCGCGCCCGGCGCGATACTGGTTGAGCCAGATGCGGTAGGTATGCGACGGGTCCAGAAAGAGTTCCTGCGGCGCCATCGACAGAATCACATGCGGATCGCGCACATAAAAGGCCACATCGCGTTCGCCCGGCTTTTCATCTTGAAGAATCGTAGCGATATCCCGCTGATGATCGAACGTATGAGCAAACAGCAGGCGTCCCCACCCCATGTGCAGTACCGCATCGGACTTCATCTTACGCGCCATACGCGCCGAGGGCCGTTCCCAGCTCCGCACGGATGCGGCGCTGGAACGTTCAATCCGATGCTTTAATGCGCGACGTTGTGACATGAATGACTACAACCCCTGCACTTGGAACCAGTACTCGAAGAGCGCAATCTGCCAGAGTTTGGATCCGCGCAGTGGCGTAATATGGTCCTCGGGTGCTTTAAGGAGGCGGTCCACATAGGCGCGATTGAATACGCCCCGCTCGCGAGCCGCCGGTTGGTTGAGAATATCCGTCACCCAATTCAGGTAATCGCCACGCAGATACTTCAACGCGGGCACAGGGAAATAGCCTTTAGGGCGATCGATCACTTCGGCCGGGATCACGCGACGCGCCGACTCCTTGAGGATATATTTGCCGCCATTATCGACTTTCAGCGGGGCCGGCATGCGCGCCGCCAGCTCGACTACGTCATGATCCAGGAACGGCACGCGCGCCTCCAGGCCCCAGGCCATGCTCGTATTGTCCACGCGTTTGACCGGATCGTCGACCAACATCACGTGCGTATCGATCCGCAACGCCAGATCCGCGCCCGTCGCCGCGCCCGGCCGCTTGAAATGCGCATCCACAAATTCACGACTGAAATCACGTTCCACATGCGCCGCGGCCACGGCCTCCGAAAACTCTGCATGATCGCGATCGAAAAAGACGCGCGCATAATCGTTCACGGGATCTTTGCTCGTCAACATGGGCGGATACCAGTGATAGCCGCCGAAAACTTCGTCGGCGCCCTGCCCGCTTTGCACCACCTTCACGTGCTTTGCGACTTCCTGCGATAAGAGGAAGAAGCCGATCACGTCGTGACTGACCATCGGTTCCGACATTGCGCGCACACAGGCTTCCATGGAAGGCAGGGTGCGGCGTGCGTCCACTTGAATCTTGTGGTGCGTGGTCTCAAACCGTTTGGCAATGACATCGGAATACTCGAACTCATCGCCTTTCTCGTCGTTCACCGACTCGAAACCGATAGAAAACGTTTGCAAGCCGTGCTGGCCCGCTTCCGCCAGGAGGCCGACGATCAGGCTGGAATCCACACCGCCCGAGAGCAAGACCCCGACCGGCACATCCGCCACGAGACGTCGCTCGACCGCCTTACGCAACGCCGCCAGAGTCAAATCCTGCCAGTCCTCGAACGAGCGCTCCTCATCGCCGGGCTGCGGCCCGTACGGCACCTCCCAATAGACGCGCTCGCGGCGTTGCCCGTTCGGTTCAATGGCCAGCGTCGTGGCCGGCGGCAGTTTGCGCACGCCTTTGATGATCGTATGCGGCGGCGGCACCACGGAATGGAAACTCATATAGTGATGCAAGGCCACGGGATCGATCGACGTATCCACTTCGCCCCCCTTCAAGAGCGCGGGGAGCGAGGAGGAAAAACGGAAGCCGTCCTTGATGTTCACGTAATAGAACGGCTTGATGCCCAGCCGGTCGCGCGCACAAAAGATGCGGCCCGTATCGCGCTCCCAAATGACGAAGGCGAACATGCCGTAGAATCGCTTCACGCAATCGTCGCCCCACGCGTGATACGCCTTGAGAATGACTTCTGTATCGCCATGCGAGAAGAAGGAATAGCCTTTGGCGATCAGTTCATCGCGTAATTCTCGGTAATTATAGATCTCCCCGTTATAGACGATGCCGAGGCCCAGCAGGTTGTCCACCATCGGTTGCTGGGCGTGCACGGACAGGTCAATGATACTAAGGCGGCGGTGCCCGAATGCCATCGTCTTGCGCATCAGCATGCCGACATCGTCGGGCCCGCGCGGGGTCATGACTTCCGTCATCCGTTCGATCGCTTCCATGGACGGCGCACGCCCGCCCATCGTGATTTCTCCACAAATTCCACACATGAATCTATAACTCCGCTGTCATTTGTACGCTTCAGAAAAATCATACCGCGCATCCCCAACGCCAATCAAGCATTTCCCAAAGCGAAGTGATTTACTAAGCGAATACTGTCACGCCCTCGCGATTATTTTTACGATCGTCAAAATAATCGGGAGGGCCCAGGGGGGGAAATCCGGGAATGTTGGGATTGCGTTTTCTTCGCCGGAAGGCGACTATCCGCCTGCTCATGGGAGGCAAGCATGATTGAGTTTGACCTGCGACTGGCGATTACCTTTGTCGTCTACATCCTCGTCCTCTTCTATATCGGAGCGGTGGCCTATCGACGGACCACCGACCTGTCCGACTACGTCCTCGGCGGACGCCGCCTGGGGCGCTGGGTGACGGCGCTAAGCGCGGGCGCGTCGGATATGAGCGGCTGGCTGTTGCTCGGCCTGCCGGGGTACGCCTATCTCGTCGGCGTCGAAGCGTCCTGGATCGCGATCGGCCTCCTCGTCGGCACGTATCTGAACTGGCGACTGCTAGCCCAACGGCTTCGAGTCCGTACCCTCGAACTGGATAACGCGCTGACGTTGCCGGACTTTTTTGAGCGCCAGTTTGCCGATCGATCGCGTCTGCTCCGGCTTGTGTCCGCCATCTTTATCCTAATCTTCTTCACGATCTATGCCAGTTCGGGTCTGGCCGCCGGGGGAAAACTGTTCGAGTCCGTCTTCAACCTACCCTATAGCGGGGCCGTCGCCCTCGGCGCGGGCGCGGTGATCATCTATACATTCCTGGGCGGCTTTCTCGCCGTCAGTTGGACCGACTTTCTGCAAGGAACCCTGATGTTTCTCGCGCTGGCGCTTGGCGCGCTCGTGGCCGTCCACGTACTGGGCGGCCCCGGCGAAACAATCGCAGCCGTTCGCGCAGCCAATCCGGAA
>SKZA01000194.1 GCA_007127595.1 Kiritimatiellia bacterium | reverse complement strand
CTGCGCAAACTGACTGCGGCGGCATTTGGCGTGTAGTCCAATTCCTTGGCGACTTTCAGGACTTTCTCTACGACAGACGGCGATATCAACTTGCGTTTCAACGGATCCATCACGCGTGATACGGGAATGATGTATCGATTCCAGAAGCGAATCTGTTGTTTGGTCGGTTGCGCGTCGCGCGTAATCAGTCGATTACCCAGCGACAAGCCCGCGCCGACGGCATCGAAATAGCGCGCCACTTCAATCTTCAGGCCGGGGGGAAAGATGCGGCTCAGGGATTTGATCGTATAGCGACGCCAGTGCCCGACGGCTTCATCAAAAGGCGAGCGCAACACCTCGAACGAGGGCGAGAGCACAATAAGCGCGCCACCGGGCCGCAATCGTTTCTCCGCTTCACGTAGTTCGCGTTCGTCGTCCTTGATGTGTTCAAGGACGTCGATGTACGTGACGGCATCGAAGCGAGGCTCAGCCGGCAGATCGGTTACGGTCCCGTTTCGTGTTTGTACCCGTTCTCCTAATGGCAACGACCGCATTTCTTCCTGCAAGATCCGGTGCAGGTCCGGGTCAGGCTCCAAAATGGTGTAGGAGTCGGCCGCCTCGGTAAGCAGATACGGGGTGGTCCCGCCGATACCGCCCCCGACTTCCAGCACATCGCCGGTCACAAAAGGCTGGATGACGCGACTATAATACGCCTTCCACGCGGTGGCATGGCGAAAAAGGTCGAGCTCCTGTCCCACATATTTCATGGGCGGGCCGTCTCGCCGGAAACGGGCTCAACCGACCGAATAAATGCGCCCGCGTCCCGCACCGGGATGAACGACGGCGCGGAACGAAGAGCAATGAGCGCGATAACGCCCAGAATGAAAGCAATGAAGATGAGCGCGGCCAGCGCACCGCCCAGTAAGGCCACCGGCCAGGACAGGCTTCCCGTATAAACCGCCGCTAACGCACCGACACCTCCCAACGCGACGAGGGCCAACGATAATGTGAAAAGTCGGCTGCAGACCACGCCCGAAAAGACACTCAACGCGCTGAATCCATGCACCATCAGTTGAGACAGATTCAGTTTCGACTCCCCCTCAAAGCGCCTGCCGCGAGCGGTGGGGATGGTGGCGTATGCCAGTTGCGAGCGCACGACGGCAGCGGCGTAGTGATTCCACAGCGCGCTGTGATACACCAATTGCCGCAGGGCGGATGCGCGAATGGCGCTGAAGTTGCCAAACCGGACGCGCACACCGGTCAATAACCAATGCATGAGGCGGTATGCGGCATAACCGCAGCGGAAGAGGAAGGACTCGGACCGGCGATGGCGTTCGGCAAACACCACGTCGGCCGCCGTGTCTTCGTGCAGCCTGCGCACAAGTTTCGGGACATCGGCAGGCAAATCTTCGCCGTCACCGTCCATGACCACCAATACATCCTCCGACGCGCGGCCGGCCGCATGCACGAGTCCCACGGCAATCGCGCGTTGATGGCCCAGATTACAGGCCAGGGTCAACACGTCCGCTCGTTCAATGCTCTTCAGGGCGTCATCCCATAAATTGCCGGGCGGAGGTTCGGTGGACGCGTCGTCAACAATCAGCACGTCCGCCTGCAGGTCGCTCGCGCTCAATGCTTCATCGAGTTGCGCCAGCAGGCGTTTCAAGCTGCCCCAATCGTTGAAGACAGGGGTGATAACGACGCACTTTTGTGCACCGGATGATGATTCCTGATTGCTCATGGCTGCCTGATCCACACGGTAAACGCGGGCAACTCGGCAAACAAGACATATTCCATTTCACCCAGTCGTTCGGCGATGACCCCGTATTGGTCAAAGATATCCGGCTTGGAATAGAAGATGACATCCGCCACATGCCAGTCCGTGTGTGCGCGCACATCCCAATAACTGAATTCGGGTTCGTAGTTATAGTAAGCGGCGGCTTCAAGATTGGCGGCCCAGAGCACGCGTTGCCCTTCGCGTTCGGCCGCCTTCGCCAACGCGACCGCGCTGCGGTAATCGTCTTTGAGGTGGCGCTCATTAAACCGTTGATTCAGGCTGCCTGCGAGCAGGAGGCCGACCAGGACCACGAGCAGGGCGTGGCCATATCGCGGCGGCGCCGCTCGAATCGCGACCGCCACAACGAACAACACCAGCGGGATGAGCGCGACCAGGTGACGCCCCCAGAAGGGAAACTGCATGAGAAAGCAAATGGCCAGGACCCCGCCGACCGTCAACACGATGACGGCGCTGCAAAAGAGTAACAGGGATCGGTCAGCCTGCGCCCGCAGGGCATTGCGCAGTGGGGGCAGGCAGGCGGCGTACGTCAGCGCGAGCAACACCAACGGAACAGCATAGGGGGTCAATGCGTTCAATAGCGCGCCTGCTCCCGCCTGACCTGCTTCGCGAATAGCAATGCGCCCCGGCGAAAACCCCATGAAGCCGCCGAGTTCAAATGACGCAAACGCTGCATTGGCCAAGCCGACATCCCACAATCGGGCGCCGCCCGTTCCCCGCAGGACCGTCCATCCGTAATAGGCGGCGAGCACGCTGAGAAGGAGGACGGCAGCCGCGGAGCCCGCCCACTGTGAAGCGGTTATCTGCCGCCATCGACCGCGAAGCGCATAGACCAATACAACAAACCAGAAGGCAAACACCAGCGCAGCCATCAGGTTGGATGCGCACAAAACAATTCCCGCACCCCACCATGCAGCCAACGCACTACTGCGGATGCGTGAATCCGCCAACAACGTGACGGACGCCCAGAGCAGGATGGCGGCCATGCCGATCTGGATCGCGTACGGTCGCGCCTCGTCGACGTAATGCCAGACCATGGGATGCGCCGCCATCAAGAGCGGCAACCACGGCATGTCGAATCGCCTCCCGACAAAGCCGAGGGCGATAATCCCCAAGCCCAACCACAGCACATTGGGCAACCGCAAGGCGTACTCCGAATGGCCGATCACCTTCTCGAATACGAAAGCCTGCCACATCCCGAACGGCATTTGCGCTTCGGAACGATGTTCCGCCCACAACGTGGCCGCGAAATCGCGGAAGGAGTCTTTCATCGCATACGTTGCGGTCGCTGCCTCGTCGATCCAAATGCTCTGATGGCTCACGGCCAGCAGGATCAAGCAGAGCGATACGACGACGCAGACGTTCGTTGTGAACCTATTGGAAGGCGATCTGGGAGCCGAATCCATACAGAGAAATGAAGCGCATCAGTACGCGCAAAGTCAAAACTAAATACACGAGCCTAGCCCGCATTTCCAACCAGCTACAGGTACCCTTGTCGTATCCTGTGCGCCCCCACGACCTTGCGTCGTGGGTACGCAAGTTTGTGTTATACAGGCTGTGTGACACGCGAAGCGTGAGCCCGTGTAGAGCAAGAAAGGATCGCATTCTATGCTTGCTCAAATCGGGCTCTCCTTGCTGCTCCAAAGGGACGACAAATCAAAGTTCGACTCCCACGACGCAAAGTCATGGGGCGTCTTAGTGAGAAGTGCGGGCTAGCAGCACGTCACTCTTCGGGCACGTAGATCCGGCCCCGGAAGTACAGGTAGTCTTCCGGGGAGCCGTCCCATTGATCCACCCAAACTCCTCCGGTACCCGGGGCATCGGCCGCTGGAGTCCACGACGGAATCTGTAGATCAAGGGTGTACTGAATCTCGTAATGGCGATCCACGGAGGTGGCATCGATCTCGAAGTGCACCATCTCGCCGTTTCGCTCAAAAGATAACCGCGGCAGCCTGCTCTCGGGATCCGTCGGATCCAGATCGGCGACGTATTCCTTCCATGCCGGCAACTCGTTGCCACTGTGATCCTGCAAAGCTTTCGCCTCGACCGCGTCGTTCGTCAACCCGTACTGCACCAGCCACCAATGCGGCGTGCCCGTGTTCTCCGTCACGTCCGCGCCAAAGCGCGCCGTCACCGACCGGGGACCGTCCACCCATAGCGTCAGCGGATTACTTTCCTCCTCACCCGACGGCACGTCGCCTTCCCAATACAGGAAGTGATAATACAACGCCGGCTCTGCCGTCAGTGTCGCCTGCTGCTCCAGCGCAAACAACCGTTCACCCGTCACCGCTCCGCCTTGAGCGGGACGCACATCCACCCCCACGCCCAGCTTACTGACCAGAATATCATCCAAGCGCAACTGCGCACGCGAACCGGAATCGCCTTCGATCCGATAATACCGCCACAAGAGCTGGACGTATTCCTCGTCCAGCGCATCTGCGGGCAGCGCAGCCATCGGCATCGTTTCCGCATGGCCCGCCAACACGTTTCGCACATATTCCACCGGATCTTCGTGCTCGTCCAATACGTCCTCGAACGGCCCGTTCGTGCCCACACGATATTGCAGGCGCAACGCGTAGATTCGGTCATTCGGTGTGACCGTACCCGCCAGCCAGTTCACCCATGCATTCGTCAACCCCCGCGTATCCAAGGCCAGCAATGCGCCGCCCAAATCACGGTTCTGGCCGGTATTGATGAACGCCATCCCGCCGTCGGCGAGCCCGTTAATCCGTGTCCGACCTGTGTTGTTGTATGGGAACCCGATCGAATCCTGATCGTTCGCGTGGTAATCCTCGGGCCGCAGCGTGTACGCGTACAGCAGCGGCGTGTCGATGGCCGTATCACTCTCATCGCTTTGCAGGAAGAGCATGTGTTCCGGATACGTACCGTCCAGCAACTCCCGGTCCCATTCCGTAAACGTGAACGTTCCTGCGGAAAGGCTGTGCGCCTGCGGATAAACCAACACACGGAACGTGGTCGCCACCGGATGATAGTTCCCATCATCCGCCGTAACCGTAATCTCTGCCTGCCCTCGCTCCATGGGGGTAAGGACCAGTTCCGAATCGATGACCTCAACCTGCACCTTATTCGTGTGCGACGAGCTCGCCCCATATACAAGCGGATCATCGTCCGTATCTAAAAAGAGCGGTTCGAGATCAATCATAATCGACGCGCCGCCTTCGATCATCTTCTGAAGGCCGGGCGT
>SKZA01000034.1 GCA_007127595.1 Kiritimatiellia bacterium | reverse complement strand
AGTGCGGTGCCGCATCCGGCAGTCGCGGCGTGGCGCTCGAAGACTCGCTTCCCGCCGCTATCCAATCCGTCTTCGCTTCGCTACGCCGAGACAAGAGCGGCGTCGTCTCACCCGCCCGCTACGCGGTCGGGTTCGTTGCCGCCGCACTCCATATCTGAAATCACGAAGAAATATGCAATTATACGGCTTAAGTTGACGCGCATGCGCTGAAGCGGGGAGCTACGAAGACAGACCGTGATGGCGTTGCAAACGGTAGCCGCCGTCGTAAGAAGGTGGCGCCCCATCACCACGGCGGTACGTGCCGCGACATGCACTCACCCCAATCGGTTGCGATAGTCTTCATATGCGAATGTGCGGACCAAATCGAACGATCCATCCGCGCGCTGAATACCGATGGCCGGATGCGGCACGCCGTTGAACATGGTGGTCTTGACCATCGTATAGTGCATCATGTCCTCAAACACGATGCGCTGACCGATGGCCGGATCCACCTCGAACACGTAATCGCCGACATCATCACCCGCCAGACATGTCATGCCGCCGAGGCGCCAGCCGATTTCATTCCCTTGGGGATCGCGCGCGCCGCGGATCTCCGGCTTGTACGGCATTTCCAGGCAATCGGGCATGTGCGCGGAAAATGATACGTCCAACATCAGCGTGCGAACTCCGCGCCTTTCGATACGATCGATCACCGTGGCAACCAGCACCCCGGTACGCCAGGCCACGGCGGCGCCGGGTTCAAGGATGACCTCCACATCGTACCGCTCGCGGATGTCTTGTATCAGCCGGATCAATAAGGACACATCGTATCCCTCGCGCGTGATCAGGTGGCCCCCGCCCATATTTAACCACTTCGCCTGTTTCAGCAGCGGTCCACAGGATCGTTCGAGCTTCGCCAGAGTCCGTTCCAGAGCGTCCGCCCCACATTCGCAAAGCGTGTGAAAGTGCAATCCTTCGATGCCTTCCGGCAAACGGTCGCCCAGCTCGTCCGGCGACACACCCAGGCGGGAGCCCGGGCGTCCCGGGTTGTATAATTCTGTTTGTACTTCCGCGTGTTCCGGATTGATGCGAATGGCAGCGCTGATACCTCGGCCCGGCGTCTGTCCCTTGAATTGTTCCCATTGAGAGAGGGAGTTGAAGGTGACGTGTGAGACGCATCCCAGGAACTCTTCCATTTCATCCTTCAAATAAATGGGCGCACACGCATGCACTTCCCCTCCGAAGGCCTCGCATGCGAGGCGTGCTTCATAAAGGGAGCTGGCCGTGCATCCGGGCAGAACCTTCCGAATCAGCGGAAAGGCGTGAAACAGAGCAAACCCTTTGAGGGCGAGGATCACCTTCGCGCCGGACTCCTCCTGAACGCGATTCAGCAACTCAAGATTTGCTATCAGGCGCTTCTCGTCCAAGACGAAACAGGGCGACGGGGCAGTGGTGTAATCCATACTCATTGTTTGATCAGAACAAGACTGAACGTTCAACGTCTATTCGTACTCATGCGGCAACGGCACGTCCACCTGTTCATCCCACGGTAGACCGTACTGATTCAAGTCGGCCATGAACGGATCGGGATCGAATTCCTCGACATTATAGACGCCCGGCTTCATCCAGACGTCCGTTAACATCAATTTCGCCCCGATCATGGCCGGCACGCCCGTCGTGTAGGACACCGCCTGTGCGCCCACTTCTTGATAGGTCTTCGCATGGTCGCAATTATTATGGATATACAGCGTCTTCCCTTTACCGGCCTTGACTCCCTTGATCTGGCATCCGATCGAGGTCTGGCCCTCGTACGTTTCGCCCAAGGACGAGGGCGCGGGCAGCACGGCTTTCAAGAATTGCAGCGGCACGATATCAACACCTTCGTAACGTACCGGATCGATGCGCGTCATGCCGACATTCTGTAGAACCTCCAGATGCTTTATATATTCCGGCGAAAACGTCATCCAGAAACGCGCGCGCTTGATGCTTGGAAAGTTCTTCACCAGGGATTCCAGCTCCTCATGGTAGAGCAAGTACGATTCGCGCGGACCGATGTTCGGATATTCGATGGCTTTATGTATCGACATCGGGGCGATCTCGCGCCATTGGCCGTTCTCCCAGTACCGGCCTTTCTGCGTGATTTCGCGGATGTTGATTTCGGGGTTGAAATTGGTGGCGAAGGCCTGTCCATGATCCCCGGCATTGCAGTCCACGATGTCGAGATAATGCATCTCGTCAAAGTGATGCTTCTGTGCATGCGCCGTGAAGACGCCTGTCACGCCCGGATCGAAGCCGCAACCCAGCAAGGCCATGATCCCCGCCTTTTCGAATCGCTCGCGATACGCCCATTGCCAGGAATACTCGAACTTCGCCTCATCGATCGGCTCGTAGTTGGCCGTGTCAAGATAATGGACGCCCGTCTCCAGGCAGGCGTCCATGATTGTCAAGTCCTGGTACGGCAACGCCACATGAATGACGAGCTCCGGCTTGAAGTCCCGTATGAGTCGAATCAGTTCGGGGACCTTATCCGCATCGACCCGCGCCGTGTCAATATCCACACCCTGCCGCGTCTTTACGTCTTTCGCTATGGCGTCGCACTTGGATTTCGTGCGACTGGCCAGGAGAATATTCGTAAACACATCCGGCACGGACGCGCACTTGTTGGCGACGACGTGGCCTACCCCGCCGGCCCCTATAATTAAGGTTCTGGACATAAGAAAGCCTCCGAAATGAATGACAGGGGGATTCGGGAGACAAGGTATCGGAAGCCGTCCGCAAGTCAATGTTCGATGACGTGAAACGGGGCAGCCGCAAAATGACTTTGTAGAAAGGCCCATATTATAACGGCCCAAGGTGCGCCCGCGGCACCGGGCTCATGGATTCCCTGAAATAGTCCCGATACCGCATCGGTGCTTGACGTGGACTATCCGGCCCTTAATGTATGCCCCAACGTCACGGCTTGGTTCGTGAACGGTTGGTCATTCCCCTGAAATCAAAATCATCAAGGAGAGCACGATGTCTTTGGTACCGATGCGACAATTGTTGGATCACGCGGCCGAGAACGATTACGGTTTGGCGGCGTTCAACGTCAACAACATGGAACAGATTCAAGCGATCATGGAGGCGGCGAAGGAAACCGATTCGCCCGTGATCATCCAAGCTTCGCGCGGTGCGCGAAAGTATTCCCAGGACGCCTACCTGCGGCATCTTATGCTGGCGGCGGTGGAGTTGTATCCGTCTATTCCGATCGCGATGCACCTCGATCACGGAAACAGCCCTGACACCTGCAAGAGCGCCATCGAAAACGGATTCACATCCGTGATGATGGACGGCTCCTTGCAAGAGGACGGCAAGTCGCCGGGCGATTTCGAGTACAACGTGCGCGTCACCAAGGAAGTGGTCGACATGGCCCACAAAGTCGGCGTTTCGGTGGAAGGCGAACTGGGCTGTCTCGGTTCACTGGAAACGGGCGAAGGCGAAAAGGAAGACGGGCACGGCTTCGAAGGCAAGCTGGATCATTCCCAGTTGCTGACCGATCCCGATGAAGCCGAGCAGTTTGTGGCACAAACGGGTGTGGACGCGTTGGCCGTCGCCATCGGCACAAGTCACGGCGCCTATAAATTCACGCGCGCGCCGGACGGTGATGTTCTCTCGATGGACACGATCATCAATATCCACAAGAAACTCCCGAACACGCATCTGGTCATGCACGGCTCCTCTTCCGTGGAACAATACCTGCAGGACATCATCAATGAAAACGGCGGGAAACTGAAACCGACATGGGGCGTCCCCGTGGAGGAGATTCAGCGCGGTATCAAGAACGGCGTACGCAAGATCAACGTGGACACGGACAACCGTCTGGCCATTACGGGCGCCATTCGCAAGGTGTTCACGGAACAACCGGAGAAGTTCGATCCGCGCGACTACCTGAAACCGGCGCGTGAAGCCATGAAGAAGGTTTGTATCGATCGTATGGTCGCCTTCGGGCAGGCCGGGCACGCGGGCAAGATCAAGCCGATCTCCCTGGAGGAAATGGCCAAACGCTATTAAGCGTTCGTTTAACGACCGCATAACACAGCGAAAGGCTCCCCGCACACGCGGGGAGCCTTTCATTTTCTTAAATGAGTCGTCTGCAGCCGCCGCGATTCCCCCGCCCTTTTTTGTTTCTTCCAATGCCGGGCGCAGGCTTGGTATCGTTCGCCCCATGTCCACGTTCAAACACTTCAGGCGTCGATGTGAAACGGTGCTCACCCGTTTCGCCTTATGGTTCGTGCCTCTGTTGCCGCGGCGCGCCGTTCTGGCGTTGGCCCGCGCGACGGGCGCCGTCGCCTGTCTCTTGCCGCTACGCCTGAAGAAGATCGCCCTGGCCAACCTCGACATCGTGTTCGGCGATGCGAAGACACCGCACGAAAAACGGCGTATCTTAAAACGATCCTGCCAGACCTTTGCGCTGGTGCTGCTCGATATCTTCTGGTTCTCCCGCAAGACGCGTGAACGCGTGCTACAGTATGTCTCGTTCGATCCCAGTCTCGATGAATTGTTTCAGAAGAAGGCGCATGTCTGCATTACGGCGCATCTGGGCAACTGGGAACTCCTGGGCCATGCCGTGAGCGTTTCGGGCTATCCGCTTTCCAGTGTGGCTGCGCCGTTGGTAAATCCGGCGGTGGACGTTGAGTTCAGCAAGGTGCGGCATGTTTCCGGCCAGATCATCATCCCGCGCGAAGGCGCGATCCGCAAACTGCTGCGCACTTTGAAAGAGGACGGCAAGGTCGGCCTGTTACTGGACCAGAACACCAGCCCGGCTGAAGGCGGGATTTTCATCGATTTCTTCGGATTGCCGGCGCCGATGTCCGACGCGCCCTCCTCGCTCGCGTTGAAAACAAATGCGGACGTATTGTTCGGTTTCTGTATTCCCAAATGGGACGGCACGTATTATGTCCATACCGCATCCAAGATCGTGCCCGCCGATGTGCCGGGCGCAGATCCGAAGGAAAAGGTCCGCCACCTT
>SKZA01000354.1 GCA_007127595.1 Kiritimatiellia bacterium | reverse complement strand
GCCAGTACCCAGCCGATGCAGCGAGCCGTACTGGCCCACCCAAAGATCAGTCCCTTGTACCTTTGAGGCGTAGTCTTAGATAGCCAGATTTGGGACGCGACTTCCAACCCTCCGGCGCAGAACATCATGGCAAATCGCGCCGGGAACAAGACGCAAACCGCCGTGGCAATCCCTTGCGGAATCATCGTGAGCGCCGCACCGAAAGCGGAAAAAGTGCCGATACGCGATGGGTGCACACGATCGGCCAGCCGCCCCAAATAGATCCCGGACAGCAAGCCGGCGATACCGCTGACTGCAAATAGCGAGCCCGTGCGAACGGATACGCCCTCCAGCGTGCCATGGATTTCCTGCACCAGTAGAGGCATCATCGCCATATCGAACTGGCGAACAAAGGAGACACCCGCAATCAGAAGCAATAAGGGCAAGGCGGCGATAAAGGCATGACGCGATGTGATTGTGGGGACAGACACTTGATCGGCGGACTGATCGTTGGATGCTGCCGGAACATTCTGTCGTACTTCTTGCGTGCCGAAGAGGATGAGGAGTCCCGACAGAAACAGGAGGCCGGCGGCAACAAAGAAGACCATGCGATACCCGAAGACGGATGAAGCCAGTCCCCCGAGAGACGCCCCGCACATGGCGCCCGAAAACACCGCCGCCGACAGCGAGCCCAACGCGCGGCCACTACGTTCTTCCGGGGCATAGGCCGCCACCATGATTTGTGAGGCGGTGAATGTCCCCGTCAACGCGCCTTGCAGCAGCCGCAATGCAATGAGCGCCTCCACGCTTCGCACCGCGCCCATCAAGGCCAGTACGGCCACCGCGCAGAAATTGGCGCGTAACATCATTAGCCGATGTCCGAACTTGTCGGATGCCGCGCCCCATAGCGGCGAGAATATGGCAAGGGCCAGCGGCGTGGCCGCGGCAAATAATGCCACCCAAATCTTCAATTGGACCGGGTCGGTCACCCCCAATTCCTGGATATAGTAGGGGGCAAAGGGCAGGGCAAAGGAAAAGCCCAGAATCGATACGAACTGGGATATCCAGATGAATGTATACGTCTTTTGCCAACTGCCCATAATCCGATTACTCACATGAAATAGAACGACGAGTGAGTCGCCTCTAATTAACTTTTCTGCCTGTCCCCGGTCCGCTATGTTCTTGTCTGATGAAAGCTCTTCACCAGTTTGTGGCCGGATTCAGTCGTGGCGACGCGATCAGCAACGAAGCCATTGTGATGCGCGACATCTTCAGGTCATGGGGCGCCGAATCGGATATCTTTTCCGAACAGCGCCGCATACTTCCCGAACTCCGTAGCGAAGCCCGGGACATTCAGCAGGCCGAAGAATGCATCGGACCGGAAGATGTCGTTCTGCTTCACCTGTCCATTGGCTCATTGGTAAACGATGTATTCGCCCGACTCAAATGTCGCAAGGCCATACTATATCATAACATTACGCCGCCCGACTATTTTCGTGGCGTCCAGGAGGAAATTGCACGCAACCTGGCGCGGGGGCGGGAACAGGCACGGCGCCTTGCGCAAGTGGCGGAAGTGAATCTGGCTGATAGCGCTTACAATGCGGAGGAATTCATGGGCATGGGCTGTTCCGCGGTCGAAGTACTCCCGCTGGTGTTGGATCTGGGGAAATTGCGAAACGGCTTGGATAAGCGGATGCTTGGCGAGTATCAAGACGGGAAGACGAATATTCTTTTCGTGGGGCGATGCGCACCGAACAAGCGAATCGAAGATATTCTGCACGCGTTTCATTACTATCAGCGCTACGTCAACCCCGAATCGCGCCTTATCCTGGCCGGCTCCTATGCCGGCTTGGAGTCCTACTACGCCTATCAGTTAACGGTTCAACGCGACCTGGGACTGCGGGATGTCATCTTCACGGGATCGATCCCGCAGGAAGCATTGAACGCCTGCTATCGGGCGTCGGACGTGTTCCTTTGCATGAGTGAACATGAAGGATTCTGCATACCCGTGATAGAAAGCATGGTGCTCGACGTTCCGGTATTGGCGTATGCGGCCGCCGCTGTCCCGGGCACCATGGACGGGGCAGGCGTTCTTTTTGCGACGAAGTGCTACGATCTGGTGGCCGAGATGATGGGCCGACTGGCGGTCCCCGGCGCTTTCCGTAGTGCAGTCTTGAATGGCCAGCGCGCGCGAATTACGCGGTACGAATCGCGCGACTTGGGGGCCGAATTAAGAAACCGTCTGGCCCCATTGCTGGAGGGTTAGGGCGATCAGAAAGTCGTCTGACCAAGGTATAGCGCGAGGACTTCTTCGGCTGTATCCCGTGCCGTATGGTTGTTGGTGTCGATCTTCAACGGAATGGCGTCATAAAGCTTCTGACGTTTGGCCAGCAGATCGCGTATCGCCTTGATCTTGTCGTCATCACCTTCCAGTAGCGGTCGATGGGTGTCCTTGGCTACGCGTTGTAGAATGACGTCGGGATCAGCATGCAAGCATATAACGACACCGGTTTTGCTGAAGTCTTCGATATTGTCCGGGTTCAGGACGATCCCGCCACCGGTCGCGATAACCAAATCTTCCCGTGCGCTCAATTCCTTTGTCAGTTCTCTTTCGAGACCTCGGAAGTGCGCTTCGCCCTCGTCGGCGAATATTTCCGATATCTTCTTGCCGGTACGATCTTCAATGATCGCGTCCATATCGACGAAATCCCGTTTCAGGCGCGTGGCCACGATGCGGCCTGCCGCACTCTTGCCTGTCCCCATGAAACCAACCAGTATAATGTTCTTTGCCATGACTATGCTCCAGACATCCAGCGGACATAGGCGTCCCACCATTCCATACCCCAAATAATCCATATCACGGCCGCGAGCGCAAGGTAGGGGCCGTACGGAATACGACTTTGCCACTCGTGGCGCCCGGTCACTATGAAGAACAGGCCGACCACTGTGCCGGCCAGTGACGATACCATGACGGTGAAGAGGACGCCCTGCCAGCCCATGAATGCACCGATTGCGCCGAGCAGTTTTACGTCTCCCAAGCCCATGGCATCCTTCTTGAACGCCATCTTCCCGAATATGGCGACCAGCCACAGCGATCCGGCGCCCGTAAGGAGCCCGATGCCGGATGCTATTACCCCGTCTACTGCTCTTATTTCCCCATGCAAAGCCGGGAATGCTGCGCTCAATATAAGACCGGCCAACATGCCGCCGATACTGATGCGGTCCGGAATGATCATGTGTTCCAGATCGACAAAGGTCGCGAGGATCAGGCCGCCGGTGACCAGCATGTAAATTGGAGACAACGGCGACCATCCATATTTTAGCCAGATCGCTAGGAACAGAAACGCCGTCAAGGCTTCGACCACCGTGTAACGGGAAGAAATGGGCGCTTTACAGTGTCTGCATTTTGCCCGCAACACGATGTAGCTGAGGATGGGAATATTATCATACCAAGCGATCTGCGTGCCGCATGCCGGACAATGTGATCGGGGGCGCACGATGGACTCATCACGCGGAATCCGGTAGATGCAGACGTTCAGAAAGCTGCCGATGCATGCGCCGCCAAGAAAGGAGAGTAAAGTGAAATAGCCGTGCAAGGCGGGGGAGAGCTCGCTCATGACCCGTATACCGCCTTTTCGAGAGCCTCTCGCATGTGTTTCACGGATGGTTCCTGCCCCGTCCAGATAGTGAACGAGCGCGCGCCCTGATGAAGCAGCATGCCCAGTCCGTTGGCGATTCGGGCTCCTGCCTCGCGCGCCGTTCTCAAGATGGGCGTTTCCGGATACATATAGATTAGGTCAAAGACCTTTTGGCCTTCGCGAAAGGCTTCCGGGCCCAACAGCGACGGGTCGGACTCCTTCATCCCGATGGGGGAGGATTGCACAACCACATCGTAGTCGTGCGCCACGGACGCTTGGTCTTTCGGTGCGACGACCTCCACTTCGATGGAATCCTGCGTCCGGCGAATCTCTTCGGCGACCTTTTCCGCACGAGACGTATCCACGTCGGATAAGGCGATTCGCTTCGCCTGTTCCCGTGCCGATACCAATGCCACGGCCCGTCCCGCGCCGCCGGTTCCCAGCACAAAGACGGACTCATCGCGAATGGATGGGCCGAACGCCTCCTTCATCGCCTCCAGAAAGCCGAATCCATCGGTATTGTGTCCGATCATGCCTTCCGGTGTGAAAGCCACGGTGTTTACCGCGCCGACCAATTCAGCGGATTCGTCCAGCTGCGAGAGTTCCGAATAGGCGATTTCCTTAAGCGGAACCGTCAAGTTTGTACCTTGAAAGCCCATATCGCGCATCGCCATCAATACGTCCATCAGCCGATTGGGATGTACATCGAATGCGAGGTAGATCGCGTCAATGCCCAGCGCTTCAATGGACGCGTTATGCATAACCGGCGAGAGCGAGTGCCCGACAGGGTGTCCCAACACGGCAAACGGTTTTGTATGTCCACTCAATCTGCGCATATCCGTTGAATCCCAATCCGGCGCACGTCTACTTACTTCCGGGTTGCCGACTTGCGTTTTGCCTTCGCCTTCTTCGGTGGTGACTGCATTTCCTGTCGATCCGCCAAATAGCGATTGATGCAGTTCAGGTAGGCTTTTGCGCCCGCCTCAACAATGTCGGTGCTGGACGCCTTCCCGTTTACTACATGATCGCCAAAGTCGACGCGTATGCTTACTTCGCCCAGCGCGTCCTTGCCCTTCGTAATGGCTTGTAATGCGAAATCCAGCAGGCGGCCTTGCATGTCACAGATGCGGTCGATTGTCTTCAGCGCGGCATCCACCGGGCCATCGCCGCAGGCGGCATCCTGCAGTACCTCATCGCCTTTCTTCAGACGAACGGTGGCGGTGGGTACGGCCGTCGTGCCGGTCGATACGTGCAGGTAGTGCAGCGTATAGATCGGCGGTGTTTCCATCATCTGTTGCTGTGCAATGGCGATCAGGTCATCGTCATAGATCGTCTTCTTCTTATCTGCCAGATCGATGAACGCCTCATAGGCCTT
>SKZA01000312.1 GCA_007127595.1 Kiritimatiellia bacterium | reverse complement strand
CGATGAGATCATGCAATTCATCGAGTATATCGCGGTGCAACCGATGCAATTGATGATGCCGGATGCTGAAATTCCGGATTTGCCCGGTGAAGGCTCGCACGAGTGGCAAATGGCGGAGATGGCATTGGAAGTCTGGAAGGTGCAGAACACACTGTACGACTTGTACGGCGGGCGTGTGATTGTGGATCGCGGCGGGAACTGGGTGGCCGCATACGACGCCTATGAGCGATTTCTGCGTGACGCCGTCGAGCAGGAGTTGCTGACGATCCATGCCCCGGAACTGGCCGCGATATTTTGGGATTGTATTGAACGCGATGAGATACAGTACACGCGCGCCTATGATATGCCGGATCACGAAACGGGACTGGCCATGTTACGGGAGTATCCCGGCACGCGGCGCATGCGGACCATCATTCACCATCTCAGCGAAATGCTGGACGAGGGGTGGGGCGACATTTTTGAAAAGATGGAGCATCCGCCCGGGTGGCAAGGGACTGCGCCATAGGATTTCCGGCATTGATATTCATCCGAAACCGCGTGTATAGTGTGGTTCCTGATGGCCAAGTGCATGGAGTCTATCGCGCAAAGCTGTTCAGTGAAATGAGGGAGGCACGAAATGGCTAAGACAATCACAGTGGGTGAAATCATGGCGCGTAAGCTCGTCACGTTACGCCCTGATATGGACATGCAACAGGCGATCGAACTGCTCTTGAAGCATAAGATTTCTGGTGCGACGGTGGTGGACCAGGACCGAAACATTGTCGGGATGTTGTCGGAGAAGGATTGTCTGCGGATTTTCGCCAACGGCGCATATAACTCGTTACCGAACGCGAAAGTCTCGGATTACATGGCCAAGAATGTGATCACCATTTCGCCCGAGGCGGATCTCTTCACCGTGGCGGATCTGTTTCTTAAGAACCCGTTTCGGCGTTTGCCCGTCGTTGAAAATGGGACACTGGTCGGGCAGGTAAGCCGTCGCGACATCCTTGCGGGCAGCCGCAAGATCTGGGAGGAGTCGCCCATCAAGAAGGAGTGGACCGACTCAAAATACATTCCCGACGAGATTCGCGCACGACTTGAATCAAAGTAGCGCGATCCTAGGATGCCCGCATCTTCATGCGCCGCCACAGCTTCCGGTCTTCCGGGTGCGCAAAAACATCTTCCGCTATCTTGACGTTATCCGTCTTGTTCAATTGTGCGCCGGCGATCACGGCCTGATTAAATCCGCGCGGGGCCGTGATGCTTGCATGACAGGGAAACTCGTTCATGAGCGCGGCCCGCGTCCGTTTCAATAAGGGGCGATGCGGCTTGTCGGTTATCATATTGATGGCGAGCACGCCGTCGGGACGCAGGCGGCGCCGATACGTCTGAATCGTATGCGCATTCACGGTCTCCGGCCTATAGACATCGGCTTTTCCGCTTAGATAAACGTCGTCCAGTATCACGTCGTACCGCTTGCGCGCCTTCTGGAGGTAGGCATAGGCATCGCCGATGTGGAGGTGGATAGGGTCCACGTCCAGGTGCATCTTGCGTGCGGCCAACGTCACCAACTCTTCGTCGAGTTCCACGGCGGTGATGCGCACATCCGGTATCAAATGGCGGAGGATACGGATCATGGTCCCACCCGCCAGTCCCAGGAGCAGAATGTCGCGGGGGCGGCCCGACGGGTGGAATAAGATCGCCGCGCTCAGCGCGTCCCAGGAATAGCCCGTCAGGAGCCGGTCCGGATGCCAGGTGGCGAAGGTGGCGCCTTCGACTTCCATGTCGATACGCGCGCCGGTTTGTACAAAGCGACCTTTGTTGTAGAGGGTGCGAAACGCCCCGAGCGATTTCTTCGTCATGCGCGTGACTCTCGTGGTGTTGTCCCGCAGTGTCAAGCGGGACCTTGAAAAGCGGTGGGCGCGTCCGCGGTCTTTTCAGGGTATCCCCGACCCCGTGCGCCCATTATAACGTTGTCAGGGTGCGGCGATTTTCGTATCACAGGTAGGTCCGTTTGGGCTTTTTTGTGATTCATGCCGCCGCGACGGCGGGACCATAGGAGAAAGGGAACAAGGTTAGTTCGCTATGAAAGATATCGAGATTACCAACGTACGCAACTTCGCACTTCTGGGTCATACGGGTAGCGGTAAGACCTCACTCCTTGACGCCATTCTCTTCAAGCTCGGCGCAAACGAGCGGCACGGCTCGCCGGAAAACGGCACCAGCGCCTCCGACTGGATGGACGAAGAAAAGTCGCGCAAGATCACCATGTGGGCAAAATCCTTCGACCTCGTTTATTCGGCCAAAGACGGGCGCCGCATGGAATTGGTCGCCTTGGATACACCGGGCTACGCGGATTTCTACGGTCAGGTCCTGGCCGCGACCGCCGTGGCGGATAGCGGCGTTATTGTGATCGATGCCGTGGCGGGGATTCAGGTCGGAACACACCGCGCCTGGAAACAGTGCGAAACGTTGGGGCATCCGCGCGCTATCGTGGTCTCAGGTATCGATCGGGAAAATGCGGATTTCTACAACGTCCTGAGCACTTTACAGGAGCTGTGGGGCAATCAATGTGTGCCGGTGGTCATTCCGACGCTCGACCATAAACAGGTGGTGGATGTCATGGCCGCCAAGGAGATTCCGGACGACATCGCCGATCGGGCGAAAGAAATGAAGGGCGCCCTCGTGGAATACGCTGCGGAAACCGACGACGCCCTCATTGAAAAGTATCTGGGCGGCGAGGAATTGACGGCGCAGGAAATTGCCGCGGGCCTTCACGGCGCCGTACATGACGGCAACCTGATTCCCGTCTTTGCAGTATCCGCCAAGACGAACCTCGGCCTGGAAGAACTGCTCGAAGGTATTTCGTTGTTGCTCCCCTCACCACCCGAGCGGCCGGTGAAGGACGCCGAGGGCAATGAGGTGAATGTTGCGGCCGATGCGCCGTTTACGGGGTTCGTCTGGCGTTCGCTCAATGATCCCTTTACCGGACAGGTCACCTTTGTCCGTGTGTATGGCGGGACGTTGAAGAACGGCCAGGAAATCTATAATGCGACGAAAGGCCAGAAGGAAAAGATCGGTCACTTGATGATCATCAATGGCAAGAAACAGGAAGAGATTCCTGTCGCACATGCAGGGGACATTGTCGCCATCCCGAAATTGAAGGAAACCGGCCTGAACGATTCCCTGTGCGCCGTGGGGCAACAGATTCGCTTTAAACCCATCGAATTCCCGACACCGACGACGGCGTACTCCGTCACGGCGAAGAAGCAGGGTGACGAAGACAAGTTGGCAACGGCGCTGCATCGCGTCGCCGACGAAGATCCTACCGTCCACGTTGAACGCAATAACGAGACGAACGAAATGATTCTCTCGGGCTTGGGCGACCAACAATTGGAGGCGGCGGTGGACCGGATGCGGGAGCGGAACCATGTGGAAGTCGAGTTGCACACACCCAGCGTCGCCTATCGCGAAACCGTGACGGCCATGGGGGAGGGGCACTATAAACACAAGAAGCAGTCGGGCGGCCGCGGGCAGTACGGCGAGGTGTATCTCCGTGTGGAACCGCGTGACCCGAGCGACGAGGAATGGTTTGTGAACGCCATTGTCGGCGGAGTGATTCCCGGCAACTTCATGCCGGCGGTGCAGAAAGGATTACAGGAAGGACTGCAGCGCGGTGCGGTGGCCAGGTATCCGGTCATGAACGTCAAGATCACCGTCTATGACGGCTCCTATCACGACGTGGACTCTTCGGAAGTGGCCTTTAAGATTGCCGCGGCCCGCGCGCTGACCGATGGAATGACCAAAGCGAAGCCGGTCCTCTTGGAACCCATCATGAAGGTGAAAGTATCGGTGCCGGACCAGTTCATGGGCGATATCACCGGCGACTTGAACCATAAACGCGGCCGCATACTCGGTGTTGAAAGCGAAGACGGCATGCAGTCCATTACGGCGGAAGTGCCGCAGGCGGAGATTTTCCGCTACTCATCCGAGTTGCGCAGCATGACGGGTGGGCGCGGCAATTTTGAAATGGAATATGCGCGGTATGAAGCGGTCCCGGCAAATATTGCTCAGAAGGTTGTCGCGGCCGCCGAGAAACAGAAGGTGGATGAGGATTAGCGCAAGAACATCCGTGGTCGCCGCTAACAGCGTGGCGGAGGTACCTTGGCGGTCAATCCGCTAACCGAAAATCACAAATCGAAAATCGAAAATTCCATGAGTGGTCACAGCAAATGGTCAACGATCAAGCATAAGAAGGCGGCTACCGACGCCAAGCGCGGTAAAGTCTTCAGCAAAATCGCCAAGGAAATGATGGTCGTCGCGCGTCAAGGCGGCGGGGACCCCGGCGCGAACATCACCTTGCGCACGCTTATCCAGAAGGCGCGCGCCGTGAATATGCCGGCGGACAACATCGAACGCGCGATCAAGAAGGGGACCGGCGAGCTCGAAGGCGAGCAGATGGAGGAAATCATGTACGAAGGGTACGCGCCCGGCGGCGTCGCCCTGATCGTGCAGGCCTTGACCGACAACCGCAATCGTACCGCGGCGGAGGTGCGGCACGTGTTCACCAAGCACAACGGCAGCCTTGCGGGGCAGGGGAGTGTGGCTCGTTCCTTTAACCGGAAAGGCGTGATCGAGGTGAACAGCGCGTCCGCGAAAGAGGACGAATTGTTGGAAGTGGCGCTCGCATGCGGCGCGGAAGACATGACGAACGAAGGAGATTACTTCGAGATTGTTACCGGCCCCGCCGAATATCCTGATGTTTTGGCTCAATTCGAAGAACGCGGCGTGCCTGTGGAAAGCTCCGAATTGACGTTGTTGCCGGAGACCTATATTCCGGTGACGGACGCCGCGCAAGCCACGGCGCTGATCTCGTTTGTCCAGACGCTTGAAGATCTCGAGGATGTCCAGAACGTCTACGCCAATTTTGATATCCCGGACGAAATCATGGAAAGCGTATCCGCCTGATGCGGCATCGCAGAGCAACGGACCGCGTGCCTCGTGTCTGAACCGTTCAGAGT